>CAZXTR010000005.1:0-46918 GCA_964643615.1 uncultured Lactobacillales bacterium
TTTACCAACGCCACCTTTTCCTGATAACACCAAAATAGTATTTTTTATCAAAACAGTCTCCTAATATTTTAAATTTTTATTAATGGCTTCAGCAGGGCATATTTCCAAACATTTTCCACAATGCTTGCATTTAGTCTGATCAACTTCATAAGCTTTTTTATCGTGGTTATATACAATTGCATTATGTGGACAATTAGCTTCGCATTGACCGCAACTTAGGCATCTTTCTGAATCTATTATTGGCATGTAGTTTTTATCCTTACACTAATTCGTAAACTCCCTTTTTATTAAAGGGAGTTTAGCGTTTTATATATTAATCCTTCAGTTCTTTAATACGGTTATTGATAGCATCCGATTTAACTTCAAGCATTTTAAGTTCTTCTTCTTTTGATAAAGAATATTCCCACATACCTCTGCCAAAGCCCTGTCGGCGACCTCTGCCACCGCAGCATAAACCATGTCCTCTGCCAAAGCCTAATAGATTAGAGAAAAAGCCTGTTTTTGTTGTACCATCACAATTACCCATTTGGCAACCTGTTTTAGCACCTAGTCCTTGTGGACCAGTTTTATCATATTTTGGCATTTTGTGCCTCCTTTGTTAAATGTTAACCTAGTCTCTATTATAAATATATATGCATAATAGGCAAATGTCAATACCTTGGTTATTTTAATTATATTTTCACTAAATTTATTCTTATTTATCAAACACATTATATTCATACTAAGCAATACATTATTGCTTGTGCAAATAGGATTGGAACTATCCAAAATTTTAAAAAATAAAAAAACAAGGAATTCTGCTAAGAAATGAGACTCACACAAAAAAGCAGTCAGTTGAGTATGGCAGAGAAAAAGGCCTGAATAAGAGGGCAAATTGATAAAATATGACTAAATTTTACTTATACTCTGTGGAGTATAATAACTAAAAAAATCCCGCAAACACTGGCGCTTTTACGATAAGCTGTAATTGCGCCGAGCATTTACGGGATTTAGTTATTGGCGGAGAGGGGGGGATTCGAACCCCCGATAGGGACAAGCCCTATAACAGATTTCGAGTCTGCCGCATTCGACCACTCTGCCATCTCTCCAATTATTGTTCTTCTTTCAATCGAAGAAGAGCGTTCCTTTATCGAAATTTGGGCTTTTACACAATATCTAAACCTATTTATAGCAAAACAAAAATCGACGAATGAAAATAAGCATACACATTTTTTTGATTTTATCAATAAAAAGTTCTTGTTTACAAAAACAAACGAGTTTCAGTGGGTTTAAAAAGGGATTATTTTCCTCTGCCCCAAGATCTTCCTCCAAAAATTCCTGCCAGAGTGATGGGAACATGCGGTGTGATAATTTTCGGCGTTTTGGGGAATATTTGTGTTGAATGATATGTCGGAAATGTTAAAAAGAACAATAAGCCAATGAATGCCAAAAAAAGGCAACAAGCAATTTCATCATCTTTTTCCATTTTTTATCCTGTGTGCCGTTGTCGTCGGGCACCCCTTTCGTATCAATTATTTTACACAAAAAATATTATTTATCAAATTTTCTCTTTTTTTTATTATGATTTTGGATTGTTGAAATCAAAACGTTATCCAATTTGTTGTTCTGTAAAACAGCTTTTTATGTCCTGTTTTATCAATTAATCAGAAGTGTGGGTTTGTATGTTATGTTTTTTTAAGCGACAGGAGCCCATAAAACATCAGACAAGTTATTTGCCCCTGTGATTAACATAATTAATCTGTCGACCCCAATTGCGTTGCCAGATGCTGCTGGCATAATTTCTAATGCGTCCATAAAGTCTTCATCAATAGGATATCGTTCGCCGTATAATTTTTCTTTCATGTCCATGTCTAAAGTAAAACGGGTGCGTTGTTCTTTAATGTCAGTAAGTTCCGAAAAAGCATTGCACAGTTCAATTCCGCAAACGTAAACTTCAAACCGTTCGACAATTTCAGGATGGTTTGGTTTTTGCCTTGCTAAAGCACCTAGACAAGTTGGGTATTCGCATAAAATTGTCGGGACATCATCGCCTAAGTTATCTTCAATTTTATTCAACATAATACGAAAAAAAACATCTTCCCATCGATCATCATTAGCACAACGAATGCCGATTTTTTGGGCCTCTGTTTTTAACTTTGCGGCATTAGGTTCGCGAAGGTTGTCAATGGTTGATAAAAGGTTGATGCCTGTATACTTTAAAAAAGCTTCTTGTATTGTTAATCGTTGCCACGGTTCAAAAGGATCGGCAGTTCGCATTCCATGACGGAGCTTTTTAACATGGCATGCTTTTGCACAAGAACGTGTTAGTTCAATTGTGTCTTTTATCATTGATTCATATGTTGTGTTGGCACGATACCATTCTAGCATTGTGAATTCGGGGTGGTGTCTTTCTGATTTTGATTCGTTTCTGAAAACTTTGCATATTTGAAAAATACGGGGCAATCCGGCTGCTAAAAGTTTTTTCATCGTAAATTCGGGCGAAGTGTGTAAATAAAATTGACGGTACGTTCCGTTAAGAGGTTCGTAAAGCTGAGTTTTAAAGGCTTTTAAATGAACCTCTAACCCTGGAGAAATTTGTAAAGCAGGGGTGTCTACTTCGGCGAAATCTTGCCCGTCAAAAAAAGAACGAATTTCTTTGATGATTTTATTCCGCATAGTTAAATAGTGCATTTTTTGTGCGTATAAATTAGGCTCCCACCATTTTTTTTGCTTGGAATTTATCATCTTGCTTGCCTTTATTTTTGTTTTGGCGTATAATCCGCTCGAAATATATGGCGCAAAAATACCATACGGTATGTGGATAAGCAAGTGAAAAGTAAAGAAAGAGGATAGTGTAAGATGAAAGCTCAAGCAAATCAAATTCGTCCAGGATGGGTGATTGAAGACAATGGAAAACAATGGCTTGTTTCCAAAATTAATATTATACAACCGGGTAAGGGGGGCGCTTTTATTCAAGTAGAAATGCGCAACGTTGATAATGGTATTAAAACTCAGGCACGTTGGCGGACGGCTGATACGGTCGAAAAGTTGATGAGTGAAGAATCTGACTGTCAGTTTTTGTACAAAGATGGTAAAAATTTGATTTTTATGAATAATGAAAACTACGACCAAATTGAAGTTTCTGAGGATTTAATGGGGGAATCCGTTGGTTTTTTGCAAGAAAATATGCCTGTTACAATCAGCTGTATCGAAGGGAAACCCGTATCGGTTAATTTGCCGCCACATGTTATTTTGACGGTGACGGAAACAGAGCCTTCTATTAAAAATCAAACAGCAACAACTTCCTATAAGCCGGCTGTTTTGGATAATGGGATGAAAACAACCATTCCTCCCTTTGTTGGTGTTGGTGAAAAAATTGTCATCGCAACGGCAGATTGCACCTATGTTGAAAGAGCAAAATAATGAATTTTAAAGAAAAAAGAACCTCTGTTTTATCCGAAAAAAGACATATCAGTATCCGTGATCGTAAAAGAGATAATTTAGAGAAAATAGAAACACGTGAACAACAACGCATTTCTTCGTTGTCTTCAATTTTAAATGTGATGATAAAAGCTGTTCAAAAAGCAGGCCGGGGGATGATACGAGATTTTGGCGAAGTTAGCCAATTGCAAGTGGCTCAAAAAGGTCCTGGCGATTTTGTTTCAAATACGGATTTAAAAGTTGAGGAAATATTAATTGAATCTTTGACCGAAGATCGCCCAGATTATGCGGTGATTAGCGAAGAAAAAGGTTCTATTCCTTCGAAAAACAATTCTCCTTTTACATGGGTAATTGATCCAATTGATGGCACAACAAACTTTATTCATGCCATTTCTTTTTTTGCTATTTCAATAGCATTGAAGCATTACGATGATATTGTAGCGACGGTTCTTTATAATCCTGTTTTAAATGAATTGTATTTTGCTGAAAAAGGGCAGGGTGCGTTTTTGATGAATTCTGCCGGCAATAAAAGGCTTCGTGTTTCTAGCCGTTTCAGATTGTCAGAGGCGATGATGTGTTTTGCAGGAGTGAACAATCAACAAGGTTTGGATATAATGCAAAAGTTCCTTGGGAAAGTAGTTGGCATCCGGAGTCGTGGCGCTGTGACTTTGGAGTTGGCTTCTGTTGCAGCAGGGCAAACAGACGGATTTGTGTTAAGGGGTACTAATCTTTGGGACGTTGCTTCGGGTTACCTTTTGATTAAAGAGGCTGGTGGGAAAATCATGACTTTTGATGGCAAGACGGATCTGCAAAGTTTGGTAAAATCGGATTATATTATAGCAAGCAATCTTTCTTTGTCGTCAGTTATTCAAAAAGAGTTGATTAAAAAAGGATAGCTTTATGAAAAAAGGAATCTTGAGTTTTGTCTTTTTTATTTTTTGTTTGCCTGTAATAGCTCAACAACAAGTGAAAGAAATTCCTTTTATGCCCTATGTGCAAGCTGGAAATAGTGGTGCGTGTGTAACGACTTGTCCGTCCGAAGATTCAAGAATTCTTCCCTTTAAAAATGGTTCACAGCAACAACGTATGACGACGATTTTGTTTGCTCAAAATTCAATAAAAATTCCGCAAGAATCGGCTAGCGTTATTGCTGAGGTTGCGAAAAGGGCTTTAGCAACGGGGAATATTCTTAAAATCGTGGCTTATCGAACACCTCAAATGGATATGTCAATTGCCCAGAATCGTGCCCGAGTAGTTAAGGATGCTTTAGCAGGCTTTGGTGTTACAAATGTGCGCGTTAACTTGGCTGTCCAAAAAAAACCTGTTGTAACGGTTCACCGTGTCGATATTTTTGAGCAATAAAAAAAGATTTGCTTTTTTTAAAAGATTCATATATAAGGAACATTCAAATTTGAAGCGGAGTAGAAATTATGAAAAAAGATATTCATCCAGATTATCACGAAATTACGGTAGTAATGACGGATGGGTCTGAATTTAAAACAAAGTCAACAATGGGTAAGGCAGGGGATACAGTTCGCTTGGATGTTGACCCTTTGGTACATCCTGCATGGACGGGGATTCATCGTTTGATTGATACGGGCGGACAGTTAGCAAAATTCAATAAACGTTTTGCTGGATTTGGAAGTAAGAAATAAATCTCTTTTGATTTAATCAAGAGGATTGAAACTCTTGTTATAAAGCGGAGAAAACACGTAGAGTTTTTTGGTAAAAAGATGCTCAATGTGTTTTTTGTGCGTCATATGTTTAATTTTATTGTCCACTTATTTTATAAAATAAAAAATTCTTGCAAAGCTTTTTGTTATGTGCTAGAACGTTGACGTTTTAGAAAGTTTTTCTCTTGACGATGCTGAGTCGAATGCGAAAATGTCGGGGAACGCTTTTTTTTGTTCAATTTTTAGAAAAAGGATAATTTATCCATGACAAAATGGGTTTATACGTTTGGTGACGGCAAGGCCGAAGGTCGTGCCGATATGAAGAATTTGTTGGGCGGCAAAGGGGCTAATCTTGCGGAAATGTCCAGCATTGGGGTTCCTGTTCCTCCTGGATTTACAATTACAACAGAAGTTTGTACATATTATTATGAAAATAATGAAACTTACCCTGCGGAATTAAAAGAGCAAGTGATAAATGCAATTGCCGAAATGGAAACAAAAATGGGGATGAAATTCGGAGATGCCGAAAATCCATTATTAGTTTCTGTCCGTTCGGGTGCGCGCGTTTCTATGCCTGGGATGATGGATACAGTTTTAAATTTAGGTTTGAATGATAAAACTGTTGAGGGGTTGGCAAAACGTTCCAACAATCCAAAGTTTGCATATGATAGTTATCGCCGTTTTATTCAAATGTATGGTGATGTTGTGATGGGTGTTCATAGTGATAATTTTGAACACGTTTTGGATAAAGTTCGTGAAGAAAATGGTTATAAATTTGACAACCAAATGACGGTTGAACAATTAAAAGATGTGATTGCTCAATACAAAGAAATTTGTGTTAAGGCAGGAAAACCATTGCCTCAAGATCCACAAGAACAATTGTGGGGTGGTATTGGCGCCGTTTTTGGTTCTTGGATGATTGAGAGAGCTGTGATTTATCGTAAATTGAACAATATTCCTTCAAATTGGGGAACGGCAGTGAATGTTCAATCTATGGTGTTTGGTAATAGTGGAGATAATTCCGCAACAGGTGTTTGCTTTTCTCGTGACCCAGCTACAGGTGAAAATTATTTCTATGGTGAATATCTAAAAAATGCTCAGGGTGAAGATGTTGTGGCCGGCATTCGGACTCCTCAACCTATGACAAAGTTGGTTAAAGGACGTTCAGGCGTGACGGTGCCTTGTATGGAAGAAGAATTCTCAGAAGCGTATCAACAATTGGCGACAATTCGTGCAAAGTTAGAAGCTCATTATAAAGATATGCAAGATATGGAATTTACAGTCCAAGATGGCAAATTGTGGATGTTGCAAACTCGGAACGGAAAACGGACAGGAACAGCGGCGTTACGGATTGCTGTTGAAATGGTAAAAGAAGGATTGATTGATAAAAAAACAGCCATTATGCGTGTAGAAGCTGGACAAGTAGATCAATTGCTTCACCCTATGTTTGATAAAAAAGCACAAAAAAAGGTAATTGCTCGCGGATTGCCGGCATCTCCTGGTGCTGCTGTAGGGCAGGTTGTGTTTTCGGCTACGGATGCTGAAGCGTGGACAAGTCAAGGTAAAAAAGTTGTTTTAGTTCGTATCGAAACATCCCCAGAAGATATTTCTGGCATGCATGTTGCTGAAGGTATCTTGACGGCACGTGGTGGCATGACTTCTCATGCGGCTGTTGTTGCTCGTGGTATGGGAAAACCTTGTGTTTCTGGGGTGCCAGAATTGCGTATTGATTATGCGGGCAAGTTTTTGAAGTTGGGAGATCTCGTTATTAAAGAAGGAGATATGATTTCTATCGATGGTACAACAGGCGAAGTTATTCAAGATGCAGTACCTTTAGTTTTCCCCGAAATGACGGGAAACTTTGGCGAATTTATGGGGTGGGTTGACCAAATCCGTAAATTGAAAGTTTTTGCGAATGCAGAAACGCCGAAAGATGCTCAAACGGCGCGTGATTTTGGCGCCGAAGGGATTGGATTATGCCGGACAGAACATATGTTCTTTGATCCAGAAAGAATTACACATATGCGTGAAATGATTTTAGCTAAAAATGTGGAGGCAAGAACGATAGCATTATCAAAATTATTACCTTATCAACGTTCTGATTTCGTGGAATTATTCAAAATTATGGAAGGGCTCCCTGTGACAATTCGTCTTTTGGATCCTCCTTTGCACGAATTTTTGCCAAACAAAGAAACAGAACAAGTCGAATTAGCCCAAATATTGGGCATCCCGGTAGCCGAAATTGCTTCTCGGACATCGGCTTTACACGAAGCTAACCCTATGTTGGGACATCGTGGTTGCCGTTTAGCCGTGACATATCCAGAGATTTGTGAAATGCAAACTCGGGCTATTTTGGAAGCGGCTTTAGAAGTTCGGTTAATGGGTAAAAAAGTATTCCCTGAAATTGAGGTTCCTTTAACAGGGTCTTTGAAAGAGTTAGAACTTTGCAAGAAAGTTATTGACACAACTGCTGAAAAAGTTTTTGCAGAAAAAGGTGCTAAGGTCGAATATTCTATCGGAACAATGATTGAATTACCTCGTGCAGCATTGATGGCTGACAAATTAGCAGAAAATGCGCACTTCTTTGAATTTGGTACAAACGACTTGACACAAACGACTTTAGGTATGAGCCGTGATGATGCGGGTTCTTTTTTGCCAGAGTATGTTTCAAAGGGAGTTTATGATAGAGATCCTTTTACCTCTATTGACCAAGAGGGTGTGGGCGAATTGATTAAAATTGCCGTCGAACGTGGTCGTAAAACGCGCCCTGATATTAAATTAGGGATTTGTGGAGAACATGGTGGAGAACCCGCCTCGATTGATTTTTGTCATCGGGTCGGATTGAATCTTGTTTCTTGTTCGCCTTACCGTGTGCCTATTGCTCGGTTGGCTGCGGCACAAGCGGTCGTTAGAAACGGTTAATTTGGTGCATTTTAGAAAGGCCCCCACTTCGTTGGGGGCTTTTTTCATGAACATGAATTAAAAGCTTCCTTTTTTATTGCAATCGAATATATAAAAAATATTTGTTATAATTATAGTCATTTTTATTATTTGTTGTTGAATCAATCTTCCGTTAGTGTTTATAGAGAATAAACGTTGCTTAAATGTATAAAAAGGGTTGTTGTGATTTTTTTATTTTTTTCGTTCATAAGAAAGCAATAGCCCTCCGTCGGGGAGGTGAATACATTTGAATAACAAAATGCCATTTCGTACTGACGATATTTGCAAAGGTTCGTTGTTTTCTTCTTCAATAGTTGTCAATATCTTTTCTTTTAATAGTTGCCAAACATCATCGCTTTCGCATAAAGTGTTTTTCTGTTCTTCAATCACATCTAATAACAAAGGTTCGTGCAACAAACTTTCTTTAGGTAAAGAAAAAATTTGTGCATAAGATGGATTGCAAAGTTTTAATCGGCCGTCTTTGTCAAATACAATTAATCCTTCTTTTGTATGATTGATAATAGATTTTTGGATGGCAATTTGTTCGTTAAATGAACGCTCTAAAGTAAAACGATCGGTAATGTCTTCGAAGGTCATAGCGACTCCACCCAAAGGATAAGGGCTCATCGAACGTTTTAAAATTTGTCCTGTTGGCAAATGAAGTATGGTTTCAACTTGTTTTGTTAAACTGGAAAAAAGGTCAAGTTCGCTGTGTTTATAGGCAATGAAATTAACCTCTTCAGGTAATATTCTTTTTTCTCGTAAGATATCCAATAAACCTGAAAAGGAAGGCCTGTTTTCAACGACTTGTTCTTCTAATTTCCAAACTTGGCAAAAAGCTTGGTTGTAAAATTGTAAATATCCGTTCGCATCGAAAATAGCAATTCCGCAAGATAAATACGATAAAACTTGGTATTGTGCCGTTAAGTAATTTTGCAAGGTTTGACGTAGTTGTTCTTCTTTTTGGACATCTTGTGCAAAGCCTAACGTAGCGCGGTCTTCTTTTTTTTCTTTTGCAGATAAAGGCAGTTCGTAAATTTCTAACATTTTTGGCTGTCCTTCTACGATGAACGTGCCTTTTTCTTGCTTAATTTGTCCAGAATTTTTGGCAGAAATGGCTAATATTTTTGGAGAAATAGATGTTTTCCCTTCCGAAGGAATATCTATATTATTTTCTAATATTTTATCTTTGTTTGTTTCTCCCACCAAAGTAGCATACGCCGTATTGCAATACGCTAATGTTAAATCGGGGTTACGCATCCATAAAGGGAAAGGTAGGCTATCAAGTGCTTGTGTAAATAATTTATCACGCGTTTGTAATGCTTGGACCCAACGTTCATTTTGTTTTTGTTTTAAAGAAAAATCGGTTTCATCTCGGAACCAAAGAACGTCTGCGAAAATTTCGCCTTCAATGCTACAAACGCGCAACCCAGTAACGTCTAAATGATTTGTTTGGTGTTCGTTTTGTATTGAAATATGAAACTCTTTGCCCGTTTTTTGCAACACTTCAACTGCATCACGCAAAGCAATGACGGAGGGGGCATCTAATTTCGCTAAAACGCATTCAAATGATGAAGTGGCATCATAAATGTTCAACAATACACACAATCGGCGGGAACAAAATCCTCTTATTTTTTTAGGCGTTTCATAGAAAAAATAAAAATAACCTAACGGTGCGGACATTAAAATTTCAGATATTTTTTCGAAATTATTTTGATGTTTTTTATTCTTTCGAAAAAGAATAAAAGAAACAATGATAAGCGATGTAAAAGATGTAATTTCCAAACATAAAAAGAAAATTTGTACCCATGGGCTTCCCATATTTATCCCCCCTGATGAAGTGCTCGACGTAAAGACAACGCTTCTTGAATATCGTAAATGGAAATATGTTCTTGACTGCTTAAATCAGCAATTGTGCGTGCAACACGCAAAATGCGGTGATAGCCTCGGGCAGATAGGTTCATTTTTTTGCTGGCTTGAATAAGGCAGTCTTGCGCTTTTTTATCCAAAACAGTAATTTTTTCTAGTAAAGTGCAGTCAATTCCGGCATTGCGTGCAAAAGGTAGCCCTTTGGCTATTTGAACTTCGACAGAAACTTTTATCGTATCAATTCCACGAAAAGAAACGGTATCAATACGAGAAATCATAATTTCTACCAGCGTGGGATGGTGTTGTCTTTTCTCCATTTTCCGGCAGGATAATTATTTTCAGAAATAGTTTCATCTTCTGCTGTAAATCTGGATAAATTTTTGGAACGAACATACCCTAACCTTTCATAAGCTTGAATACAAACATCGTCAACCGCAGGACAACGAATTAAATCTCTTTGAATAGGGTGTTGTAAAATGATATTTGCTGTTTCCGGGGTGTACTCTTCGGGTTCGGAAGATGCTTGTACCCAGGGATCTTGGATGAGTTGTTCAGACAAAGGTTCAACATTTTCCATAGGTGTATTTTGGGCTGAAACAGTTTGTTCTTGCGGTGCATAAGTAGGAATATAATTTGTTCTTTGTATAGGCGTTGGTTCTCTATATACAATAACTTCTCTGGTTTGTGTTTGAATTTTTGGTTGTGATGAAGATATTTGTTGTTGCAAGTTTTTTTCTTGTTCTTGAATGGATATTTCCTTATAGGATAACGCTTTGGATTTATTAACAAACTCGACTTCTTTATTAGCCAACATTTTTTCCCGTTTATAAAGTTCGTTTTGTGCAGTAATTAAGGCCTTTTCTTTTTCAAAAATCTCTAGTTCTTTCTGCTGCAATGCTGTTGTATCGTTTTTATAAGCTGGTGGTTGCATTGCATAAGATGGAACCGAAACCATCGCCGGGGCAGGTGTTGGCGCTTGATAAACAGGAGCACAGGCGCATAAACCTAAACAAGATACAACAATAAAACGTTTCATTTTTGAACCCTTTTACATTCTCAACCTTCTTTACTATAAACAAGGAGCAATAAAAAAGGAAGTACTTTTTTAAAAATTTTATTGTTTTTTTGAAACAATGACCATTGCTTCGCGTAAAATACGGTCATCCCCTATTTTATATCCCTTTTGCCATTCTTGGATAACCGTTCCTTCTGGAACTGTATCGTTAACGACTTGTTGAATCGCTTTTTGATTGTGTGGATTGAACGGTTTCCCAACGGAATCAATGGGGGTAACGCCGTTTTTTTGCAAGGCTTCCATCAAAGATTTTTGCGTCATTTGAACGCCAGATGTTAAGTTTTTAATAAATTCGTTTTGTTTTAAATCTTCGGGGATGGGCGTCTCTAAAGCACGCGTAAGGTTATCTGCAACAGGTAAAACGTCCAAAGCAAAATCACCTATGGCCGTTTTGGATTTTTGAGCGATTTCTATTTGACCCCGACGTTTTATATTTTCCATATCTGCATAGGTGCGCAAATATTTGTCTTTCATTTCGTCGAGTTGTTTTTGCAATTCAACTATTTTAGCTCCCGCAGAATTTTTACTTTCTCCTTTTAATTCGACTTTATCCTTTTCCTGTGTTGCTTTTTGGGGGATCGAAGTGTTTTTTTCGTTTTCTTTTTTATCTTGTTCTTGATTTTTTTGAACCATGAGAGTATCTTTCCTTCTATATGTTTTGCATGTTTCTATATTTAGGATAGCTTTTGATTTTTCGCAAGACTTTATTACAAAAGAAAGGATTTTTATGCGTAATTTAAACCGACCATCTGACGCACTTCGTCCTGTGACTTTGGATGTGAACGTGAATAAATATGCAGAAGGCTCTTGTTTTATTCAATGTGGGCAAACCAAGGTGATGTGTACTGCTTCTTTGGAAGAAAAAGTGCCTCATTGGATTAAGGGAACGGGCTTGGGGTGGGTAACAGCCGAATATGGTATGTTGCCAAGAGCTACGTCTGTGCGTATGGATAGAGAAGCAAAAAAAGGCCAAACGGGCAGGACACATGAAATTCAACGGCTTGTTGGGCGTGCGTTAAGAGGAGCTATTGATTTAAAGGCAATGGGTGAAACCTCTATTAAAGTTGATTGTGATGTGATCCAAGCCGATGGGGGAACGCGAACAGCTTCGGTAACAGGTGGATTCGTTGCTCTTTATTTGGCTTTACAAAAAATGGTGAATGAAGGTGTTATCTCATCCATGCCCGTTAAAGATACTGTTTCCGCAGTCTCGTGTGGTATTTGTCAAGGAGAGGCTTTGTTAGATTTGGATTATGCAGAAGATTCTTCAGCACAAACAGATTCGAATTTTGTTATATTGGGGAATGGTCAACTAATTGAAGTTCAGGGGACAGCAGAGCGTAATCCATTTTCTCAAGAGGAATTATTAAAATTATTAGCTTTAGCGGTTAAAGGGACGGACGCCTTAAAAGCCTTGCAAAGAAAAGTTTTGGGGATATAAAATGACAACGATGATTCAAATGGTTTTTGCTTCGAGTAATGAGGGCAAAATAAAAGAAATTCGTACGCTTTTAAAAAAATATAATATACAAGTGTTATCTTCGTCCGAATTGGACCTGTCAATCCCTTCTGAAACAGGCTCTACATTTGAAGAAAATGCGCTGATAAAAGCTCAAAGCGCTTCTAAAACAAGTGGATTACCTGCTTTGGCAGATGATACAGGATTGTGTGTTCATGCTTTAAAGAATGAATTAGGTGTTGAAACGGCTCGATTTGCTGAAAAATGTGGGGGCTATGCACAGGCCTTTCAAGAAATTTTAAAAAGATTGGAGAATGAAAAAGATAAAACAGCCCATTTTGAATGTGTTTTAGTTTTGTCTTATCCGAACGGTACGCACCAAATATTCAAGGGTAAAATCGAAGGGGATATCGTTCCTCCGCAAGGTAATAATGGGTTCGGTTTTGATGCTATTTTTCAACCTAGGGGACTGAATAAAACATTTGCGCAACTTTCAGAAGGTGAAAAAAACAAAATCTCTCATCGGGGGAAAGCCATGAATGCCTTTTTGGATAGTCTTGGTGATTTTATTCAACGGTGATTGATTATTAAGGAAAGAAAAACATGCAATTGTAAAACCCCTCATCATTTTGAAGCCCTTGGCTCTCGATGATATTTGGCCAAGTATCTGATCGTGCAATTAATTCGTCACAGGCGTCCTCTTCTAGGTCAGGCAATACAATTCTTAATATGTTGGGGTTTTGGTCTTGTTCTTCCGTTCCATCTCCCATTGTTTCGACTTGATAAGTGGTTCCCCAAGGGGTAGTATTTGGGATGCGAACCCCTACAGCTCTGAGGGTTTCATTTCTGTTTGGAGTTACGGGTTCTCCAGGATCGACAGGATCTGGCGGATATCCACGTCGTATAGCATAAGCTTTTGCTACGTCGTCAGCAATGTTTAGTATTTCTCTTTCTGCGCGCGCGCAATTAAAATGAAGAGTTACTTCTGAATATCCAACCATTATACCAACCATAATCATTCCAATAACGGCTAAAACGGCAAGCATTTCTACGATTGAACGACCACCTTGCGTTTTTTTCATTGTCTTGTCTTTAATCAAAGTTAATAGGAAGAGTATATAGAGGACTTTCTATCGTTCCCCCTTCCATTGTTTCACACTCTCCAGCGTTGGCATTTGGCCATAAACCGGCATCAATTTTCAATTGTTCACAACCGTCTAATTCGGTAATACTAGATGCCTGAATACGAAAGCCAGTATCCGTACTTTCGACTGCATATACACCACCAAAAGGATTGCTCTCTGGTATTTCTATTCCCAACTGTTCAGGGTCTCTTGTAAGACAATCTTCATAACCTCCAAAAATTTTACATGTCTTATAGATACTTTGAGACAAAGCTAAAATTTCATCCCCCGTTTTGGTGATTTGGTATTTCAAAACAGCTTGCGTATACCCAGCCAAAGCACCAATGGCAATAATTCCGATAATTGCTAGCACCCCTATCATCTCAATCATGGTACGACCTGTTTGTGAATTTTTCATCGTAAAGCCCCTTTTGTTTGTTTTTTTATCCTATCATTTTAATTTTTCTAATACAAGTTCTTTTTTTGAAGGGCAATTCATTTCAAGCCATTTTATTTGCGCCTTATGCAAAAAGTTTCCTAAATCGTGTCCTTGGTATCCCCATTTTTCTTGAATGTCTTTAGCTTTTATTGGGCAAGGTGGAATGTTCAGTTTTTTAATTTTGCTCCAAACTGGGAAAGGAATGTAGTTTTTTTGTTTTGACCCCAATATTAAAACTGCTGATATAAGAATATCTTTTCCGTAAAAATAGGCGATCTTGCGCTGCTTAATGGGAGTAAGAGGGGTGCTTAACGATTGATGTATCCCCTTTAAAAGGCGCTTTTGTTTATTGGATAGTGCTAAGGTAGGTATACGATTGGGAAATAAAGCATGTAATCGAACAAGAATGTGGGGCAGAGTGCCCAATTTTCGTTCAACGCGGATTAATTGTCGCAGGGGGCGTAAATTTAAATCTTCTCCAAATAAAACCTTTGAAATCCCAGCTTTATTCATGAAAAATAAAACACGTTCGGCTTGGGGCAGTGCTAAAATTTTGAAGAATTCGTCGCGTTGCCTTTCTTTTGACAATTGAGACAATCCAAAACGCATTTGATGGCATGCCTTTAATCCATTTAAAGGGGGGCGAGTTTTGCCCAACAATCCCCAAAATCGGAAAAACCTTAAAATACGCAAGTAGTCTTCTTGAATGCGATGATATGGATTTCCAATAAAGCGTAAACGATTTTTTTTTAAATCATTTATACCATGAAAAAAATCAAAAATATGCCCATTTGCATCCATATAAAGCGCGTTAAAAGTAAAATCGCGACGCATTGCGTCTTGGCGCATTTGTGTTGAAAAAGAAACTTGTGCATGACGTCCGTCTGTTTTATCGTCTGTTCGAAAAGTGGTTAATTGAATAGGCATAGGGTTTGTTAGAATAGTAATTGTCCCATGAGTAAGTCCCGACGGAATAATTTTATAGCCCGCTTTTTCGAGTAATGGTACACTTTTTGTTGGTAAAATTGGAGTTGCCATGTCAATATCGCAAATCGGGCGTGACAACAAAAAATCACGTACTGTCCCGCCAACAAAAAAAACCTGTCCCTCCAAAATTTGAATCACGTTTTGGATTTGAGGTGTTAAAAAGGGAATGTCTTTTTTTTGCATGCTTTTATTATAACTGAAAAAAAAGAAATTAAAATAAAGAATTTTTAATCATTGAATGTTTTGTCAAAAGAGAGTATACCAAGCATCATGATAATTGACAACACCCATGATTTAAAGTCTCTTTGTAATCGATTTGAAAAAGAAAAATTTATTACGGTGGATACCGAATTTATTCGGGAAAGAACTTATTATGCTGAATTGTGTTTAATCCAAGTGGCAAGTCCATCAGAGGCTTGGTGTATTGATCCTTTGGCGCCAGATATAGATTTGTCTCCATTGGTGGATTTAATGAAAAACAAAAATGTTTTAAAAGTTTTTCATGCCGCACGTCAGGATATTGAAATTTTTTATGAGTGGATGAAAGTTGTTCCTACCCCTTTATTCGATACTCAAATAGGAGCTATGGTTTGTGGCTTTGGGGATAGCGCTTCATATCAATCGTTAGTGTCATCTTTTGTTAAAGTTAATTTGGATAAAACAACGCGTTTTACGGATTGGAGCCATCGCCCCTTGGCCGAAAAGCAAATTCAATATGCTTTGTCGGATGTTACGTACTTGGTTCATGTTTATGAAAAGATAAAAGACATCTTGCATAAAAAAAATCGAGAAAATTGGGTGTCTGAAGAAATGGTGTTTTTAACGGACCCGAGATTTTATCAAGTCCATCTTGAAGAAAAGTGGAAAAAAATAAAAAGCCATTCAACTAATCCACGGTTTTTGGCGATATTAAGGGAAGTGTGTGCGTGGCGTGAAAATAAAGCAATGCAGCAAAATAAACCGCGAAAACATATTTTAAAAGATGAAGCCTTGATTGAAATTGCGGCTATGGCTCCTTTGGCTTTAGAACAATTGCAAAATTTAAGAAGTATGAATGCTGGGACAGCCAAGCATTTTGGTGCAGAAATTATTAAAGCCATTCAAAAAGGGCAAGCTTGTCCGGATGACAAATGCCCTCATGTGGAAAATAAAAAACTAGAGCAAGGTAATAAAAATATTGTTGAAATATTAAAATTAATTTTATCTACCGTTTGCGAACAAGAAAAAGTTGCTCCAAAAATTGTTGCCAATAATACGGATTTGGAAATGATGGCTTTGTCGGATAATGCTACTGTCCCCGCGATGATGGGGTGGCGATATGATCTGTTTGGGAAAAAGGCAGTAGACTTTAAACAAGGGCGACTTGTTGTTCGGTTTAACCCAAAATCAAAGAAAGCAGAATTTATCGTTTCGCAAATTTAAAGATGTGAGCAATTCCCATTTTTGCAAACTCCCACGCGTTCATCACAGGGCGTCCCATCGTTTTTGTTAGTAATTTTAGCTGTTGCAGGGTCGCACGATGCTTCACATTGCCCTAAGATTACAGAGGTGCATAAATTAACGCATTGGCCCCCTTTACAAACACCAGTTGCACAAGGCTCTCCATCTTCTTTGTCGCTGATTTCTCCTGTGTTAGGGTCGCATGATGCTTGGCAAGAATCCAGGGTCACGTTCGTACACAAACCAGTTGGGGCGCAAAGAAATTCTCCTAATGATTTATTATCCCCTGGGAAACAAAAGGACACCGACGATGCGGTGTCGCAAAGTTCAAAATTATCCCCCGAAAAAAAAGTGTTATTAATACGAATGCCTTTCATTTCTACAGCTTTTTCTTTTAATATTCTTTTGCAAACAGTTGCTGGTAAATTACTGACAGTGACGAAATATGTCGATCCTTTCCCGCGAACGGCGTGGATAGGATAACCAAAAAATGTTTTTTCGGGGAGCCCTGAAAATGAAATATTTGCCCCTTCGGGGATTGATAAGTAAAAATTCCCAGATAATAAAATGTCTCGGCTGAACGCAGAAATGTCTTCTAATGTTTGTGTGGCGCGAAATCTTCTAGAAGAATGAATCGAAATTATAATAAAAACAATCGATAAAATAAGAACAACGCCAAACGCTATCATGACGTTTAGTACGACATTTCCTGCAATTTCTTTTTTTTCTTTTTGTGTATAAAAATTGTAATTCATAATTTTTTCTCTTGTTTAAATGCCCTTACGCCGTGTGATTTTTCCAGAAACGGTAGGCTCTGTTGTTTGCGTCATCCCCTCAATTGGTTTTTGGGTATCAAATTTGGCAACAGAATTATACGTTTTTTGTATCAATTCCAAAGTTTCTTGTGATTTGAAAAACAGAGCATGACTTTGATTAAAATCGTTTATGCCTGATTCGATTTGATTTTTTAACGATTGAATTGTAGCTAATAATTTTATTCCTTCGTTATAAGCTTGGCTAACAATCGGAACGTTAGGCAAGCTTTGATAAATGCGTTGAATGTCTGTTATGTATTTTTGTGCCATTTCAAAATTGGTTTGTATTTCTTTAGTGATGCCCACTAGTGCTTTTGCGGACACATCTTGTTGAATTTGGTCACATCGGACAGATAAAGCAGAAAACTGCTCCTCTATTTTTTGTAAATCAGCAACGGAAATATTTGCTTTTAAAGCTAACTCGTCGATAATCGAACCAGAGTCTTTTGCCAAAATCAAACCGGATTCGTCTGATTCTGTTGCATTTGCTAATTCTAAAACTTTTTGTGTTTGTGCCAGTTTTTGATGCGCTAACCCTTGTATCTGGATAGCTTCTTTTTTGCGGGCTTCGACATTCATTTTGATCTGTTGTTGTTCTTTCAATTTCTTGTCTTTTTGGTCTGCATCTTGGCGTTGTTGTGTATCTTTGTTTAAATATTTATTAAAGCTTGATAAATCTATTTCGGCTTTGGGATTATTAATAATGCCTTTGGCTAAAATAGTGATAGGAGGATAGCCTTGTAATTTTGCAAAGTTAAAAGCAATGTTTGCTAAAACGTTCCATTTTTGTAAGTCATATGTCAATTGCATCATTCCGTTTCCAACGTCTGATACACAATTTGCATCCGAACTTGTAAATACACCATTGGCTACTCCAAAAGACCCAGATAATGATAAAAATGGTGTTTCGCCTGTTGATAAGTATGTGATTAATGTTGAAGCGTTAATGCTTTGTCTTTGTTCTAACGAAGATAAAATTTGATTGTTTGTGCTTGGTAGATTAAGTCCCGATATAATTCCATCTTGAATGGTGAAATTTCCATTCCCAGACAAGGATGCAACCATATCTTCAATTGAATTCCCTTTGGCTTTTAGTTCTGTTGAAAAAGAAAGCGTACTTTCTTTTAATTTAAAATTCCCGAGGCGCAATAAATCGGTAGGTAAATGTATATTTTGCGCTTGGCTTTGAAAAGAAATAACAGGTTCTGCCGAAGCCCAATTCAGCGATGTTTTAATGGATAAATCACCGTTCTCTGTTTTCCCTTTTAACGAGTCAATGGAAAAGAGTTTGTCTTTAAGTGTAAAGTGAACGGAGGCTAAATCCAATGATGCTTCTCCCCACAATATTTTATCTGCATCTAACGTTATATTTAAATCCAAATTGTCCATAAACGATAAATTGAATAAATTCTTCGAAAAAACAATGCGTTCTGTCGAATTATCAAAAGAGGCAAAAGAATCAATATTAGGCAAAACTTTTTCGATATATAAAAGAGGTGAAGTTAGTGTCGCTTTCAATACATTTATTTTTCCTTTTGTGAATGAAGCTTCTCCTTTGAGCCTTTGGTTTCCTAATATGCCATCGATATCGGAAAGAGTGAACGAATCAAAATCGCCGGCTACCGATGATTGTATATTCAAGGAACCCGTTAAACGTGGAAAAATTTTGAAATTAGGGTTAAATAATTGGATAAATGCTAAAGCATCAGGATGTGAGGCTTCAATTTTTGCTTGGTATGTTGGCTTTTGTTCGACTATTTGCCTTTTCCCTTTTGCCTGTATGTGAGCTTGTGTAAAAATAGAATCAGCCTCAAAATCAAAATTTTGGGGTTGCCCCGATAAAATTCCTTTAAAATGAATAGAGTTCTCAAATGCTTTCAAGGGAATGTTTATTTTAGCTCGGTCAGCCAACAATAAAGTTTTATCGATTTTGAAATCATAAGATAATTTGTCGAAAGTTAAGATACCTTCTGCTTTTTTCAGCACACCAGAGACTGTTAAATCCGCCGTTGCCATTTTCTCCAATTTAAAAGAAGTTGTCGTCAAAGCCCCATTTTCTAGTCGTCCAGTGTAGGACATTTTACTAATGGGGACGTTATAAAAGCTGATATCCGTCCCCGTCAGTTCCAAATTTAAATCGGCTTTATCCCAAAAAGTAGATTGTTCAAGGGTCGTGTAAGCACGACCTAAAAGAGTTGAAAAGGATTGGTTTTCCAAGGGCATCTCTATAGGGAAATAGGTGTTTAAATTTATATTGTGAAAGTTTCCATTGATGGAAAAACGTGGTTTTTTTTCGATTAGAGAAAAAGCTATTTCTCCCCCAAATGTTGCATCGTCTAATGTCGCGTCAATTTTACTTGCTCTCACTTCAGTTGTCTGCGGATAAAGTACAGTCTTTAGTTTTAAGTTTTTCATATTTTGGTAACTTAATCCTAGCGAAGGCTCAAGTTCCATCCATTCAAATGTTTTTGATAATTCTTTGGATATTATTTCAAGTGAAACTTTGCCCGCTGGAAATTCTTTAAATTCCTGAATCTCTCCATTGGCATTGATAGTTGTGTCACCTGGTAATGTTGTTTTAAATTCTTTGATGTTAAAAGCGTCGTTTGTTCGTGTCATTACTAAAGAAGTGTTCGACAATGAGGCTCGTTTATACAAAATGGACGTTGCTTTTATGTTTAAATCTAAATTTGCATAAATTGATTTATTCAGTAAACGAATAATTTGAATAAGACTGGTTTCTTTAGCAAATAAGGGCAAAAATGAATCCATTTCAACTTTGCTGAAAATCAAATTCGCCATTATATTCGGTTTGGTATTTTTTTTGGTGGAATAGCCGATTGTAAAATCTCCTGATAGAGAATTTTCTAACTCTTTATTCCCATATTGCAGCGCAATGTTTTTAAAATTTATTTTTTGATATTCGAGCAAAAAATTCGCTGTCCCTCGCATAGGTTGGTTTAAGATATTTGGCAAATCATCCCTGCCTGTTACTGCTTGAAGCAAAGAATCAACATTGGGGGCGTTAAATAAAATAGTTCCTTCCATACTTCCTGCATCTAACAAATTGCGAATTGTGCCAGAAAAATCGATTTTCGCGTTGCTGAGTCTTCTGTCGGTTAAGGTTATTTTAATTGAAGTGGGCTCTGTTTTTGAAGATGATAATGCGCCCATGGCAAGCTCTGTTTGAATAGGGATTTTTCTCCAGTTAAGAGATCCTGTAAAATTGAAAGGGCCTTTTAATGAAGATGCTGATATAGTTCCGTTTAATTGATCTAAAGTTTGTGATATATTGACAATCGCATTTGTATAGCTAATTTTTCCATTTTTGATGAAGATATTTTTAAATTTAGGGGGGGTTTCTAGAATGTTTTTCCCGATCACGAAATCTTGTCCGGAAATATCCGATGGTGTTTCTGGTGACAAAAATGGAAAATCCCAATTAATAAGCCCATCACTGCTTCGTTCAAAAAATAAAGAAGGTTCAAACAACGTAATTTGTTCGATGACTAAAGGATTTTCGAATAAAGAATCCCAAGAAATAGTGGCTTCTACCTTTGGAATATCTGCCAAGTAAGGGTGTTTAGATCCAGGAATGTTTTTAATACGTACATTTGTTGCTAAAATTTTAGGAACAGGCGAAAATTGTACTTTGACTCCGCCATCAATAACAACAGTTCTGTTCACTAATTTTTCTGTTGCTTCAATAATTTGACGTTTGTAATTAGCTTCATCTAATGTTGTGTAAAGAATGAAGCCTCCTCCCAAAGTAACGAAAAATAAAATAATAAAAAGTAAAACAAACAATTTTCTCATGATATTGACTCCATAACAACTAATGCTTCGTTAGGATAATTTATATTTTTTAATATTTAGTAAATAAAAACTAATCTTCCAACAAAGGGCGGACAAATAAATAAAATTCTTTTGATGAAGGGGTTTCTCCCAATTTTTCTATTGAACAATTGATGGCTTTATCAATTTCTCGTGATGTTGCGTTGTCGTACAATGAACGTAAGCGGTTTTCAATGGCTTTGCGTACCTCATTTTTTGTTAAATCTAAATAATTTTCTGTTGCTACAGTGGTTTTATTTTTCATAAATTTTTCAACATCTTCCAAAAATGACATAACCAAAACTCCTTATTTTTTATACCAAACGCTGGGGAATATAAAAACAAATATAGTCATAAATTCTAAACGCCCCAGCATCATTACAAACGATAAAATCCACTTGGCCATTGGTGGTAATAACGCAAATGTTTTATCTGGACCAATTGTTGTGCCAATTCCTGGTCCAACGTTGGAAATAGCCGCCATCGTTCCAGATAGGGCGGTGACAAAATCAACCCCCGTCATTGTTACACCCAATGTTCCTAAAATAATAATCAATACGAATGCGCTAAAAAAGACCATTACACTGTTGATAATATCATCAGTGACTGGTTTGTTGTTGTAGCGGGGAACAATTACAGCGTGGGGCAAAATCATTGTTTGTAAGTGTTTATTTAATACTTCAAAAATAATAATAAAACGAAAGGCTTTAATGCCTCCACTTGACGACCCTCTGCATCCACCTACCCAAAGATAAAAAAAGAAAAAAGCAATACAAAAAGAACCCCACAATGTATAATCTTGTAAAACATAACCTGTTGTGGAAACAATAGAAACAATAGAAAAAGTAGTGTTTCTTATAGCAGTGCTAAAATTATTGAAATAGCCTGTCGTCCATAAATAAATTGAAATAGCTAGCGAAATGAAGGCGATAAAGGTTAAAAAGATTTTTGCTTGTGTTTCGTCTTTGGTTTTTTTCCACTTGCCAAAAACAATGGACAGTAAAAAAACAAAAGGTAAAGAACAAAGCGTCATGAAGAAAATCAAAATCCAATCAATTGTTGGATTTTGAAAATGAGCAATGGAATTGTTATAATTTGAAAAGCCTCCTGTTGATACGCAACTCATCATGTGTACTAGCGCGTCAAACCAGCTCATTCCCGCTATGTAAAGGGCAATGTAACATATACATGAAATCAAAATGTACAAACCAAGTATTCCTTTTATTTTTGTGGATAAAAAAGGGGAGCCTTTCTCAGATTTGTCGGAATTTTCTGTGGCAAAAAGTTGTAATCCGCCAATTCGCAAAAACGGCATAACAGAAATGGCAAAAATTACGATACCAATGCCCCCTATCCATTGCATTAATGCACGCCACAGCAATACGCCTTCGGATGAAATTTCAATATTTTGAAGGATTGTTGCTCCTGTTGTCGTAAGCCCTGACATCGTTTCGAAAAAAGCGTCTGTAAAACTGTGAAAGGGGGCGGAAAAAAACAAAGGAATTGCGCCAATGAACGTAGCACATAACCACAAGGAAGACGTTATTAAAAACTTTTCTTTGGGCAAAAGGTGTCTCTCCCAAGGGCGTTTTGAAAAATAAACCAAACAAGCTCCTGTAAAAATGCACCCAAATCCAGAATAGAAAAAAACACAGGCGGAAGATTCATTTTGGCGCAGCCAATCGATAAAAAAAGGAAACATCATTAACCCGCCGAAAAGCATGGTCATCATTCCTAATATGGAAAAAATTAAACTGAGCCGCATAAATTATTTCTCCGCACAGAAGGACAGTTTATTTTTAATACTTGAAAAAAGCAACGAAAAAAAGTATCATTTTCCTTATGAGTTATTGTGATGCCCATATTCATTTGCAAAAAATGCCTTTCCCGCAACAAACAATAGAAGATGCGCATCGTGTAGGCGTTGTTCGTTTTTTTTGTAATGCTACAAATGAAGCCGATTGGCAAAGTGTCTTATCTTTGACTGAAAATCCGAATGTTGTTGGCTGTGTTGGCGTACATCCGTGGTTTTTGGATACTATTCAGCCTGATTGGAACAAAAGGCTAGAAGCATTATTGAAAAATAATCCTCTTTTGATGGTAGGTGAGATTGGCATAGATAAAACACTCCCAGATATTTCTAAACAAGAATCAATTTTTTTAATTCAACTTCGTTTGGCTCAAAAATACAATCGCCCTATGCATATTCATTGTGTGCATGCATGGGATAGGGTGATTTCTTTGTTGCGAGATAATCCGCATCCTGTGTTCATATCTCATGCGCATAAAAGTGGAATATCTGAGATCGGTACACTTGCCCATATGGGGGGATATTTTAGTTTTTCAAAACCTGTAAAATATGTCAAAGATATTCCACTTTCGCGGTTGTTGGTTGAAAGTGATGCTCCGAATGGATTAAGTGATCCTTGTAAAATTCCTCAACTTATAAATCAAATTGCGATGTTGTACGGAAAAGTAAATATAGAACAATCCATTTATCAAAATGTAAAGGAATTTATGCATGGAAGAAAGATTTAGTCGTACTTGTTTGTTGATAGGGGAAGAAGGCTTACGAAAATTGCGTCAATCAACGATTTGTGTGGTGGGTTGTGGTGCTGTGGGATCATATGCTATTGAATCTTTAGCGCGTGCAGGTGTTGGACACTTAATCTTGGTTGATTTTGATCGTGTCGAACCTAGCAATTTGAACCGTCAACTTTTTGCATTGTCTTCGACTTTAGGTCTACAAAAAGTTGATGTTGCAAAGCAGCGCATTGGCGATATTTTTGCGGATACAATTGTGAATGCAAAAAATTTGCGTGTATGTGAAAGTACGTGTCCAAGCATTTTTTCTCCTATCCCTGATTTTGTCATTGATGCGATTGACAGTTTGGGTGATAAAGTAGATTTGATTCTTTATTTGCAAAAACACAATATTCCTTTTATTTCATCAATGGGAGCGGGGTTGCGAATAAACTCGACATGTATTCGAGTAACACGTATGGATGAAACGGTTGTTTGTCCGATGGCTTCAAAGATGCGGTTTTTGTTGCGTCAAAAAGGTGCGAGATTGGATTTTCCTTGTGTTTGTTCGAATGAAAAACCGCGTCCAAGTTGTGGGGGTCGTCAAATCGGAAGCTTGTCGACAATAACAGGGATTTTCGGGTTGACTTTGGGCAACGAAGCTATTCAATTTTTATTGAATTCAGAAAGAAAAAACGTAAATCCTTGACAGTTTTTTTTGAATGCTTATACTCGTCAAAAAAGAACAAAAAGGAAACGATAGGCATGAATCTCTTTGAACTTACAGAAGATGTTTTACCACAGAAAAATCAAGATTTTTCTTATTTAAAACAATTAAATCCTGAACAAAAAGAGGCTGTATTAACAACCCAAGGGGCTGTATTGGTTTTGTCGGGCGCAGGGACTGGGAAAACGCGTGTTTTGACAACACGGTTGGCTTACATTATTCACCAAGGATTAGCGTGTCCTTGGGAATGTTTGGCAGTAACTTTTACGAACAAAGCTGCGCGTGAAATGACTGAACGGCTTGAAAAAATGATTGGCGGAAGTGCAAGTTCCGTATGGTTAGGGACTTTTCATCGATTGGGGTTGAAAATTTTAAGATCGCATTTTGGACTTGTTGGCTTGGAAAAAGATTTTGTGATTTTAGGCGAAGATGATCAAGAACGATTATTGAAACAATTAATGCAAGAAAAAGGGATAGATACTAAAGAGTATGCTCCTAAATCTTTATTAAGCGTTATTCAACGTTGGAAAGATAGAGGTCTTTCCCCTTCGATGGTGACAAAAAACGAAGATAGTGGCTTTTTAAATGGTCGCGCTTTAGTTTTTTACAAAATGTATCAAAACCGATTAAAAACATTAAACGCAGTTGATTTCGGTGATTTGCTTTTGTTGGTGTTAGAGCTTTTTAAAATACGCCCCGACGTCGCTTCGTTTTATCAAAAACAATTCAAATATATTCTTGTTGATGAATATCAAGATACCAATGTTGCGCAATATTTATGGCTTCGTATGCTGGCAATGGGGCATGGGAATTTGTGTTGTGTTGGAGATGATGATCAATCAATTTATTCGTGGCGTGGCGCTGAAGTAGAAAATATTTTGCGATTCCCAAAAGATTTTATTTATGCGAAAACAATTCGACTAGAAAGTAATTATCGTTCCACAGAACATATTTTAGGCGCTTCTTCGGGGTTGATTGCCCACAATGAAGAACGTTTGGGGAAAACATTGCGTGTGGCGGAAGGTCGAGATGGTGAAGGGGAGAAAGTTTTTGTGCGTGGTTATTGGAATGGCATGGAAGAAGCGTTTAAAATCATAGAGCAAGTTGAAAATTTAATGCGCGACAGAATACCACTATCAGAAATGGCTATTTTAGTGCGCGCTGGGTTTCAAACGCGTGAGTTTGAAGAAGCGTTGATAAAAGCAGATATCCCCTATCAAGTGATAGGAGATTACAAATTCTATGAGCGTGAAGAAATTAAAGATGTAGTTGCTTATTTGCGATTATTGGCGAATACGTCGGATGATTTGGCTTTTGCTCGCATCGTGAATAAACCAAGGCGCGGGATTGGGGACGGCGCTTTAAAATTATTACAAGAAACTGCAAAAAAACAACACCTTTCTTTGTTCGAATCAATTTTGATTGCTCCATTAAAAGCTGCCCCAAAACGAGGGTTAGATGTTTTTCGGCAGAATGTTTTGAAGTGGCGTGCTTTGTTAGATACAATCCCTTTGTCAAAAGTGACGGCAACTGTTTTGAATGAATCAGGTTATATTGCTATGTGGCAATCTGATAAAGCTATCGAATCAGTGGGGCGATTAGAAAACTTGAAAGAATTGCAAAGCGTTATGACTGGAGAATTTGAAAATTTATCTGCTTTTATTGAACATGCTAGTTTAGTTATGGATACAGATCAACAAGTTCACCAAGATTTATTGACGGTGATGACCTTGCATGCTTCCAAAGGATTAGAATTCGATGCTGTGTTTTTGCCTGGGTGGGAAGAAGGTTTGTTCCCTCATGCTAAATCTTTGGATGAAGGTGGTCACGAATCGTTAGAGGAAGAGCGGCGTTTGGCGTATGTCGGTTTAACACGTGCGAAAAAAAAAGCGTTTATTTCTTTTGCGTCGAATCGTCGTGTTTATGGCAGTTGGCAAAATGCTTTGCCTTCGCGTTTTATTGATGAATTACCTCAAGAGCATATTTTTATGCATAGTGGCAGAGGGCTTAAAGGAAATACTTGGTCTGTTCAAAGTTGGCAAACGTATCATCATCAAAATGATGAAGAAGATAGGGATACTTTGTGTTTGTGGGGAAAAAGTGTGGGTATGTTTAATCTGTCTTCTCCTAAAAAAATGTCCGATTTAGGTAGACGTGTACGTCACGAACAATTTGGATTAGGGACTGTTGTATCGGCAAGTGGAGACAAGTTAGAAATCCATTTTGATTATTTCGGACGTAAAAAAGTTTTAAAACACTTTGTTACAGAAGAATGATCCAAAAATATGTCCAGTATTTTATTTTCGGATATATAGGGAAAAGAAACTTTTTCCTTGTTCTTTTTGGCGAAATCGCATACAGTTAACTATTTGTTAAAGCATGGAAAGGAAAGATATGGGATTGTTCGAATGGAAAGTTGCTTTTCGATACTTAAAATCACGGAAAAGAACGGGATTTGTTTCTGTGATTGCAGGGTTTTCTTTTTTAGGCATTATGTTGGGTGTCGCAACGTTGATTATCGTAATGAGTGTGATGAATGGGTTTCGTGAAGAATTGATCGGACGCATTTTAGGTGTTAATGGTCATATATCATTGCAAAGTTCGTGGGGGCCAACACTTCCCTTTGATGAACAACGATTGAAAGATTTGGCAAAAATATCTGATGTTTCTTTGGTGATGCCTATGTTAGAAGGTCAGGTGATGGCTTCTTCGGATATGCATTCTCAAGGTGCCATTGTGCGCGGCGTTCGTCCTGATGATTTTAAGTCGCGTCCGTTGCTCATAAATGGTTTTCAAGGTCAATCGTTCGATAATTTTAAAGATAACAAAATTATTATCGGGAATCGTATGGCCAGTAAAATGGGGGTAAAAGAAGGACAAAAAATTAATTTAATTTCTCCGGAAGGTAATGTAACGGCCTTTGGAACAATGCCCCGAATGAAGTCTTATGAAGTTGTGGGGACTTTTGATACAGGGATGTATGAATATGATGCAAATATTATTTTTATGCCTTTGTCAGAAGCTCAAAAATATTTGATGCAAGATGGTAAAATTACACAAGTCGATATATTCGTTCGTGATATGAATTTATTGGGGAAAATTCAATCTTATGTTGTGAAAACAATGCCTTCTAATGAAATTTTGTTGGATTGGAAACATTCAAATGGGGCTTTTTTTAATGCTATAGAAGTTGAACGAAACGTTATGTTTTTGATTTTGACTTTGATTATTATTGTGGCAGCCTTTAATATTATTTCTGGGTTGATTATGTTGGTCAAAGATAAAGGCAAAGATATTGCCATTTTGAGGACAATGGGGGCTAAGCGTCAATCTATCATGTGTATTTTTTTAATAGATGGTTTGTTCGTTGGTATCGTTGGCACAATGATGGGTGTGTGCTTTGGGTTATCGGTATCATACAATATTGAAACGATTCGTCAATGGATAGGTGCGTTGGCTGGGAAGGATTTATTTTCAGCGGAAATTTATTTTTTATCGCAGTTGCCGTCTAGAACCGATTTTGGCGAAGTTTTGGCGATTATTGGAATGTCGCTTGGGTTGTCTTTTTTGGCGACGTTATATCCGTCATGGAAAGCGTCGAAAACTGATCCAGTGGAGGCGTTAAGATATGAATGATATTGTTTTACAATTACATGATATAAAAAGATGGTTCGGAGATGGGGATAAACGTTTAAATGTTTTAAAAGGTGTTGATTTTACGTTATGCAAAGGCGAGGTTGTAGCTTTGGTTGGACCGTCTGGTTCTGGAAAATCAACGTTGCTTTATTTAACAGGATTATTAGACAAACCGAATTCGGGGACTTTGTGTTTAAAAGGTAAGCTATGCGAAAAAATGTCCGAAAAAGAAAGAACTTTGATGCGTCGGTCATATTTAGGCTTTGTTTATCAAAGTCACCTTCTATTACCCGATTTTACGGCAGTAGAAAATGTTATGATGCCATGTTTGATTTCAGGGATGAAAAAAAATGAAGCTAAAGAAAAAGCAATGATGCTTTTGGATAAGATGCATTTAAAAAACAGATCGGAACATCGGTCTGGAGAACTTTCTGGTGGAGAACAACAAAGAGTCGCTATCGCACGGTCGTTGGCAAATGACCCGTCTGTGTTGTTGGCTGATGAACCAACTGGAAATTTGGATCCAACCACATCAGAGATTGTTTTTAAAGAATTGTTGTTCTTGGTTAAAGAAACAAGATTGTCAGCTTTGATTGCAACACATAACTCTGATTTGGCCAATACGATGGATAGAAAAGTGCAATTAAAAAATGGTTTGTTAGAAGAGCTATAAATGAAACCAACTTTTATTCATCTTCATGTCCATTCTCAATATTCTCTTTTGGAAGGCGCTATCAAAATAGGTCATTTGGTCGATTGTTGCGAAGCGCAAAATATGCCTGCATTAGCCATTACAGATTCTGGAAATTTATTTGGGGGAGTGGATTTTTCTTATGCTTGTTCGAGCAAAGGCGTTCAACCTATTTTGGGGACGCAACTTTCATTAAAGCAGGATATGGATCATATCCCCACAATCAAAGAAGAATTAAATCCGCCGATGGATAAAATTGTTTTATTAGTGCAAAACGAAATAGGCTATAAAAATTTATTAAAAATATTTAATCGTTATTATATGGGAGAAACGAAACAAACAATTCCTCATGTTTTATTGGCCGAATTAAAAGAATTTAACGAAGGATTAATTTTGTTAACGGGTGGGGTGGAAGGTCCTTTGGGTTCTCTTATTTTGTTGGGGAAAAAAGACAAAGCCGAACAAAAATTGTTGTCACTTAAAGATATTTTTGGTGATCGCCTTTATTTGGAAATTATGCGTCATGGTTTGGATTTTGAAAGAGAAGTCGAACCTATTTTTTTGGATTTTGCATATAGGCATCATATTCCGATTGTTGCAACAAACGATGTTTTGTTTGAAAAAACAGAAATGTATGAAGCTCACGATGCGTTAATGTGTATTGCCGACAAAACATATGTAGACGTCGTTGAACGTCGTAAAGTAACACCAGAGCATTACTTTAAAACGGCTGAAGAAATGGAAAAATTATTTTCTGATTTGCCAGAAGCAGTTGCCAACACCGTTCAAATTGCACGTCGATGTGGTTATATGATTGTAAAACGGCGTCCGGCTTTTCCTCAGTATGATTGTGGTGGGATGAGCGAAAACGATTTATTGAAAAAAAAGGCCAAAGAAGGTCTTATTAAGCGGATGGCTACGCGCTCAGAGGAAGACAAAAAGAAATATTTGGACAGAATGGAATATGAACTTAGCATCATTAAACAAATGGGATTTTCTGGATACTTTTTAATTGTTTCAGATTTTATTCAATGGTCAAAGGCTCATGATATCCCTGTTGGTCCAGGGCGTGGTTCTGGAGCAGGTTCTGTCGTCGCATGGGCGTTGACAATTACAGACATTGATCCGCTTCGTTTTAATTTGTTATTTGAACGATTTTTGAACCCAGAACGTATTTCAATGCCTGACTTTGACATTGATTTTTGTCAAGAAAGACGTGGCGAAACTATTCGCTATGTCCAAGAAAAATATGGGTTTGACCATGTTGCGCAAATTGTGACTTTTGGACAATTGCAA
Organism: uncultured Lactobacillales bacterium; assembly: GCA_964643615.1. Classification (GTDB taxonomy): domain Bacteria; phylum Pseudomonadota; class Alphaproteobacteria; order CAAHEQ01; family UBA3637; genus CAZXTR01. Next base: position 29,949 of record CAZXTR010000005.1, read on the forward strand.
GCAAAGGCGGTGATTCGTGATGTTGGTCGTGTTTTACAAATACCGTACCCTATTGTAGACAGATTATCAAAGCTTGTTCCGAATGGGTTGAATGCTAAAGGCAAGCCATTTTCTTTAAAGGAAGTGTTGGAAATAGAGCCTGCTTTTCGCGAACAAGCGGAACGCGATCCACAAATTAAAAGGTTGTTGGAATATGCGCTTCAGTTGGAAGGATTGTACAGAAATACATCGACGCACGCAGCGGGTGTCGTTATTGGGCATGGTCCTTTGGAAGAAATATTACCGATATACAAAGATCCTGATTCTGATATGCCTGTTACTCAATTTAATATGAAGTTTGTAGAAGATGCAAGTTTAATTAAATTTGATTTTTTGGGACTTAAAACGTTGACAGTTTTAGCAAAAGCTGTTGCTCTTATTTCGCAACGACATATAAAAGTCGATTTAGCAAACCTGCCATTAGAAGATAAGGCAACATTTGATTTGCTGTCCGAAGGAAATACGGCGGGGATTTTCCAATTTGAAAGTGTTGGTATGCGTAAAATTTTAAAAGACATGCATCCCGATAAAATTGAAGATATTGTTGCTATTGTGGCATTGTATCGCCCTGGCCCAATGGGTAACATCCCAAGTTATATCGCTCGTAAACACGGGAGAGATACTCCAGATTATTTGCATCCTTTATTGACTGAAATTTTAAAAGAAACTTATGGCATTATGATTTATCAAGAACAAGTTATGCAAATTGCTCAAGCTATGGCTGGGTATAGCTTAGGAGGTGCAGATTTGCTCCGTCGTGCTATGGGGAAAAAGAAAAAAGAAGAAATGGTCAAACAACGTGTCATTTTTGTTGAAGGTGCTCGGGAAAAAGGAGTCTCTACGGAAAAGGCAAATGAAGTATTTGACTTGATGGAAAAGTTCGCTAGTTATGGGTTTAATAAATCACATGCAGCAGCTTATGCTTTTATTTCGTATCAAACTGCTTACTTAAAAGCGCATTACCCCGTTGAATTTATGGCTGCGACAATGACTTTGGATAAAACGGATACGGATAAGTTAAGTGTTTTTAAACGAGACGTTATTAAGTCTGGAATCGAAATTTTACCACCTAATGTAAATCAGTCATTAGTTGACTTTTTTGTGGAAAATGGGAAAATTCGCTATGCTTTGTCTGCTATTCGTAATGTGGGTGAGGGAGCAATGTGTTCTTTGGTTGATGAGCGTACAAAAAATGGGCGTTTTAAAGATATTACAGACTTTATTTCACGCATCGATAGTTCGATTATGAATAAAAGATGTTTGGAAAATTTAATTAAATCGGGGGCTTTGGATTGTTTATCTGCGAATAGAGCTCAGTTACATCATCATTTGGAAAAAATGGCACAGTATGCTAATGCTTTGAGTGTGCAGAAAAATAGCAGTCAAATATCATTTTTTGGGGATGTATTAGCGTCACAATCTTTTCAAATGGAAAAAATCCCAGAGTGGACTTCGGCACAAAAATTAGAAATGGAAGCGGAGGCTATTGGATTTTATTTATCTTCTCATCCATTGGATTGTTATGAAGGAAATCTAGAACAATTACGCATCACGCCATCAACAGATATTTCTAAAATTGTTGAAATGACTGGTTCTGCGCATTTAAGATTGGTTGGTATCGTGAATGAGATGCGAGAAAGAATTTCCCAAAAGACGGGTAATAAATATGCTTTTTTGACGGCTTCAGATACGTCTGGCGCTTTTGATATGATGTCCTTTTCGGAAACATTAGAACAAACAAGAGAAAAATTAAAATCGAATCAACCCTTAATTTTTTCTGTGCAAGCAGATAAAAAAGAGGATGAAGTGCGTTTAATACTTCAAGCGGTTGAGTTTTTGAACGAAAGTATCGCTAAAATAAGCCACTGTGTGATGATTTATGTGAATGATAGCGCTTGTTTGGAACAAATTAAAGCCGTTTTAAAAGAGGATGATTCATCCAAAGGGAGAGTATTTCTCGTCCCTCATGTTGGCAATTTTGATGTAGAAGTTGCATTAGATGGAAATTACGCATTGACTGCGGATGTTGTTCAACAACTACGCAATATTCCCGGGATAAAAGAAATTAAACAATTTTAAGCTCCCCAATTCTTTAAAGTGCTGTTTTTAAATTAATGGTGATGAAACGATGATTGTTCATATGCGGGGGGTGGGTAAATTAACGATGGAGCGAGGATGAACGATAATGGGAGAAACAAAACGTAGGGTAGCGGAGGAGGGAGGCAATGTTCACATAGTAGCTTTCTGTAACAGATACCATTTCACAGCTCGTTTTTAAACAAGCCATTAAAGCACCTAAAGTAGAATAAAGAGCTAGTGAATTCAAAATAGGTTTTTTTGTTTCCCATTTTTATTTCCCCTGTTTAGTGTTAACAGACAGTATGTTATCAGCGTTTTCCATAAAGGTTACTAAAATTAAAAAAGAAGAAAAACAAAAATAATTTTTACTTGTTGACTCTTTGCCGTTTTTTATGTTTGATAAAATAAAGAGAAATGAATGGAAGGCCGTTATGTCAAAACAACAAATCATTTTGAACGATTCGGAACGTCAACCTTGTGAAGTGTGGACTCGCGTAATGGGATATTTTCGTCCTGTGAGCCACTTTAATAAAGGGAAACAAAGTGAATTTAGCGAACGTGTTTTCTTTTCTGAAAGAAAATATATGCAAGCAGGATATTTAACAAAAGTGGCATAATCTTTTTAAACGATTCGTTGATGAAAAAAATTGAAATTTATACCGATGGTGCATGTAGTGGAAACCCAGGAGAAGGCGGATGGGGTGTGTTGTTACGCTATAAAGGAACGGAAAAAGAATTGTATGGTCGAGACAGTCAAACAACGAACAATCGTATGGAATTGACGGCAGTGATTCGTGCTTTGGAAGATTTAAAGGAACCTTGCAATATCGATTTATATACGGATAGTCAATATGTAATGAAGGGGTTTAATGAGTGGTTGCCGGGATGGATTGCTAAAAAATGGAAAACAGCGTCTAAAAACCCCGTTATGAATGTGGATTTATGGCAAAAATTAATCGAAGTTGCACGTCCGCATGTTATTCATTGGACGTGGGTCAAAGGGCATGCGGGGCACCCTGAAAATGAACGTGTGGATGCTTTAGCTCGAAAACTTATTGGGTCTTATTAGAATAAGCTGGATAGTGTTTGAAAAAATCTGACATTTCATAATCTTCGATGAATGCCGGAACCGTTTTGCCGTTGGGGAAAGTTGATGTGTATAGTGTCGATTGTGGATAAATCAAATGATGAACGTTGGCATATAAAAAAAGCTCTTGTTTAGAAATCAAATTTTTAGAAACACCGATAAAGCGCATATTCGCCTTGGCAATTGTACATGTAACGCACCATTGTGGCCCCGATAATTCTAAGGCAATTTTATTGTTGTGGATATTTTTTTGAATAGTTTCTCTTGATGAAAGAGGGATGTCGATAAGTGTGTTCAATCCTGTTGATATAATCATCAATAAGAACCAAAAAGCCGATATTAATAGGGGCAACTTTATATATGGTTTTTTTATTTTTTGATTAAAAAAAGCTAGCCAGACACCCCAGTGCGGATGAATTAAAATGATTAAATAAGGTATGCAAACAAATAAACCCAAACCCCCTCCCAATAACGCAAAATCAAATGGATGGTGTAGTGCTTTGTTCCACAAGGGAGCAATGTAATTTAAAGGCGCGATAATTGTTAAAATTGTGCAAGTTAAAGGTGTGATTGCAATCGGATAAAAATAAGCTGTGATGAAAATCATTCCACATGTTATCATCCAAAATGGAGAATACCAGGTCCCAAAGGGAACAGGGTAACACATAAAAACAATGCTGATTCCTAATGGAATAAAAAAAAGCCATGGCACGGTTTGGATAGCTTGCCGTTGGGCTGTTTTGTCGTTGGGGGCGTTGAAAGTTAATAACAAAATTAATAGAGGTGAGAAAAATGAAAGTGTCAAAAATGTGCTTATTCCAAACGTTGGTGGTTTGGATGGGGGTGATATAAAAAGAGATGGAGTCCCGTCTTGAATCGTTATGTTGTTTTGTACAAATTGATTGCCACTGTGAAACAAAATACGTACATTTTCACTTTTTAATGAAGGCATTGTTTCCAACCGAATAACAGCTTTGTTTTTTTCGATAAAAAAATCATTGATTTTTTGGGTAAAAGGTATTTGCGTATCTATGAAAAATTGTACAGTCTTAATAGTGTCTTCCATGTTTGCTTCGATATGTAAAGTTCTGTCGGGTGCGATAAAAGCGTTCAATTGTTTGTTTGAAACGGACTTAGGGATAGCTTGAAATGCTTTGTTAATATAGGATCGGTAAGGTGAGATGTATCCTGTTGATGCTTTCAATTCAATGGGGACAATGATGCTGACGTTTTGACATGCCCTTTGATAGCAAGCCGTGGTTTGAAAGTTAAGTTTTAAAATAACATTTTTGGACGGAGTGACGTCAATTAAAATAGGAAAAGCAACATTGTTGATATAGGGTTTATCTTTTTCAAATGGCGGCAATATGGATTCGAAAAAAGAAAAATTATGAATGTTTTTTTGTTGTTGAATTGTAGCAATTGGATGACTTATTTTCCAGTCATTTCGAATAGATACATTCAAAGTTAGCGGAATTTGTTTTTGCCCTTCTGTTCCTGTTAGCGCAGATAAAAGTTGAACAAAACCAAAAGGGGTGTCGATTTTTTCACCTTGTCCATCTAGACCTGTTAAAGGACTAATGCCTTTCTCGTCCCAAAACAGAAAAGCCAATGGATGGAATTTGGTCCTTTGTACCTCTTGAGGTGTTTGTTGGTGTAAGGATGTAATTTTTTCGCGCCCTTGTTCAATGAATGAATCCGCAGCATGAATCACCTTTGCCCATGCGGGGCTGTCCGACGATGCTTTTGTAAAAGGCGCTTCCTCTGCATGCAAAATTAAAGGAGATAACAAAAAAATTAACAATAGAAAATGTTTCATAAATTGACTATATATAAAAAACCTTGATTTTGTCAAAAAAATAAGTATGATGGTACGACTATAAGGTTATCCCTTTGTGGATTTTGTGTCAAAAAAGAAAAAGGAGGTCACAATAGTTATCGAAAATAATACAAGCCTTGGTTCAAACAACGATGATGGGCCGAAGGCAAATGGTGCTATTACTGCTAGAGAAGTGCGGTTGATATTGGCAGATGGAGCAAATGTCGGTGTCGTCCCTGTGCGAGAGGCTATACAAAAAGCAAAACAATTCGGATTGGATCTGGTCGAAATTTCTTGTTCAGGAGATCAGAGTGTTTGTAAAATTTTGGATTTGGGAAAATACAAATACGAATTACAAAAAAGAAAAAATGAAGCCAAAAAGAAACAAAAAGTTGTCGAAGTTAAAGAATTAAAACTAACTCCAATGATTGATGTTCATGATTATGAGGTAAAATTAAAAAGCGCGCGTCGCTTTTTGGAAGAAGGCAACAAAGTGAAGTTTTATTTACGTTTTCGAGGACGTGAAATGTCTTATCAACAACAAGGAATTGATGTTTTAAAACGTATTAAAACGGATTTGGCTTCATTTGGTAAGGTGGAGCAAGAACCGAAACTGGAAGGTAAAGCAATGGGTATGTTGGTTGTCCCATCAAATAGTAGTTAATGGTTTGCTTTTAATGCTTTAATGAGTATATTATAAGCGGATGAAACTTGTTTGAAAGTTTCTTCCGCTTTTTTATTGCCTCCGGTTTTGTCGGGGTGATATTTTTTTGCAAGTTTCTTGTAGCTTTTTTTAACGCTTTCTGTTGTGATAGGGGGAGTTAAATTTAATGTTTGTATTGCTTCTAAAAAAGCTGTGGTCATCTGTGCTTTTGAGTTGCTTTTCTTAGATTTTTTCGAAGTATAGCTAAAATGTCCTAATAAATCAAAGGAGTCTTTTATCCTTTTTGAATATAAATCGTTGATTTTCCAAGTAGGCCGATGCCCGACTAAATCTGCATCCATTTCTTGTTCGATTTCATGTTGAGAAAGGCCGGCGTAAAAATTCCACGATTTATTGTATTCTTGTACGTGTTCCAAACAAAAGTAGTAATGGCTTTTTAATGATCTGTCCTTTGGCGCCTTGAAAAGTCCTTCGTTTGAGCAATCAGTAGAATCGCAAGGTCTGTAGTGTAAGGTTGTTTTTTCTTTTTTTGCTTTTTTCATTTTTTGTTTTTTCTCTTATTTGAAGAAAAATAAAGTATTCAGGCTGTAATATTGTGTTATAGTTCTTATAATAATTGTGTACATGGATTCTCCCTACAGAATCGACAAGTTTTTAACATATAGAATGTAAAGGGATAAAACAATGCTGTTGTATAAAAATATTGTTGTTAGTAGTCGATAGACGAGTATGGGATTAGGTGAAAAACATGGCTTGTGTTGTCTGGTATTTGAAAAAGAGAAAAACATCTCTTTGTATAAATTGCATTTTTGGATTGATACATTCAAAATGAAATCCTGGATTGTTTTTGGCAATGCGATTGTTTGTGTTGACCTATTGTTGGCGTTCTTTAGTAAGGCATGAAATTCAATATGAATCCCGTTGTTGAAGCCATCCCAACTTTCGAGTAGAACAAGTTTTAAATATTGTTAGGGATTCAACTTTCCCAATTGATTTAACGTTTTGTTGGATCCTTTTAATATAATAATTAATGTTATATGTAGTTTTTGAGGATTAAATAAATCTAACCTTTGTTGTTTTTTATCTTTTTTTATCCAAAGTAAACAAAAAAAAGACGTTTTTGAATTTTATACTAGTATTTTCCCTTTTTTTTATATAAGATAAACAAAAAATGAAAAGGTGAGGAAAATGACTTTAAAATCACTGAGACGCAATACATTTATCTTTATTGTTTGGAGCTTGTCTTATTTTTTCTGGCTTCATTGGTTTTTGCTAACCAATTGGGGTTTTGAATTATTTTGGGCTGGGCATTGGCATTACATTTTTCAACAATGGTGGTATGAAGGTTGGGTTATTAAAGGAGCTTATTTTTGGGTATTCTTTATTGCGTTGTTTTTGTCCATCCCTTTTTGGATTTTGGGTTTCTGTCTTTTTGCCTCTTTCGATTATAAAAAATGGGCAGAGCGCTTATTCTGGACTCAAATTTATCAAAAAAAGATTAAAAATTTAAAAAAAGCTAATTCTAAAATGCGTACCCATAAAAAGAAATCCTATAAAGAAATTCGTCCAATTCCTTTGTCAAATACAGTGGCATCTATGAATATGCAAACGTCCCAAGATTATATTTTTGGGGAAAAACAGTCTCTATCCAAAACAGATCAGTTTTTAGCCGACCCCCCCCATTTTTCACATAGGGAGCTGGATGAAAGAATGGAAGGTAATAAAAAAATGGATAGCTTGGATAATTTTAATCCATTTTCTGAAAACGATGCCCCGTCCGAAGATGTAGATGTCTTAAAAGATGATTTTGAGCCGTTGAATGAAAATTTGAAAGAGATTATGGAACGCTCTGGGTGCAAAGTTATTTCAGATGTTGATTTTGATGGGGCAACCTTGGATTATGTTGCTGTGTCGGATTCGAAAATCTTTCTTGTAAAAAAAGATGATGAATTGGGGGAATGGTTGGCTGATGAAGAGCGTTTTAATGATGAAGATCCTTTATGGTTTTCCGAAAGTGCTCATCGTATTTCGCCCTTAATTTTGTTGGCACAAAAACAAAAAAAGCTTACTTCTACTTTAAAAAAAGAGGGAGTGACGGCGACTGTTAAAAGTATTTTGGTTAAAACACAAGGAAATATTATTAATGCTGAAGATATGCTTCCTATTTGGGAAAAAATGAAAATGGTGGTTTGTCGTACAGGAAAAGGGCAGCCGGAAGAATTGCCATCATTCCAAGATGCTTTCCCGTCTAAAAATAAAAAACTATCGGAAAGTGCTTTTAAAAAGATTCGTTCAATCTTATCTAAATAATAAGGGGAAAAAATGGTTGTACAGCGTGGGTCAGAATATAGCGATAGAGATAAAGCGATTTCCCACTTGATTGTTTGGTTTGTTCTAGGGGGATTGGTAGGTTTTGTTTTATTGATTTTGCTAATCCCTTTTTGGAACATTTGGTTGAATGGATTGTCAAGGCAATCCGTTGCTGATTCGTGGCAATTTTTGGTCATGACTTTTTCGAAAAAAGGGTATTTTATTAGTCAATATCTTCGTTTTTTCCATGTAATGTGGAGAGGGTATAGCGCTTTGGGCCTTTTGTTGTTTTTTTCGCCGTTTATTGTTTGGTCATTTGTTTTTTGTGTCGCGTGGATTTTAAATCCATATGATTTTATGGTTAAAACATTTGGTGGTGGACGATTGGCAACATATGCTGATGTCAAAAAAATGAAATTGTTTGACGGATTTGTGATTGTGCTCGGTCGTTTTAAAGGGAGGCTTTTAAAAATGCCTGAAACGTTGTCAGCATTGGTTGTGGCTCCTCCTGGGACTGGTAAAACAGTTGGAGTTGTGGTGCCGACGATTTTGGAATCCCCTGGAATGAGCATCATTGTTAACGACCCCAAACCAGAATTGTGTTACAATACATCAGGATATCGTTCGACACAAGGCCCTGTATTCATTATCAATTGGGGCGAAGAAGATAATCCATCTAAAGGAATTTATTACCCCAGTTGGAACCCTTTGTCGGCCAGTTGTTTGCCTCCTCCTGGGCCAGCACGTGATATGTATATTGATAGTATGGTGGCAGTCATTGTTGAAGAGCCAAAAGGTGGGGCAGATCCTCACTGGTCAAAAACCGGACGTAATGCAATGTCTGGATTTTTACATTTTATTTCTAGTAAATGTGAGCGTGCTCGCGCAAATGATTATTTCGTATCACGATTGATGGAAAATTCTTTTGATGACGAAGATGCTCGAGTGTTGAGTACTTATTATGCTGAAATGCCCGATTTAAGCGCACAAACTGCTTTGCAAGCGATTCAAACAAATACGTTAACTTATGATAATTTTGTTCCTATCGGGACTTGGGAAGGATTGCCGGAAAATTGGCATGGTTGTGAACCTTGTATCGCGATGATTTTGGATTGGTTAAACGATACGCAAATGAAAATTGCTGCTGATATTAAACGCAGAACACAAGAAGGTGATCAAATGGCTGCTTTGGCCGATCCTATGCGCGATGTGTTAGATTTTGCTGTTCAAGAATGTGCCCGGTACCATTATTCACAACGAGCAATGTTGGAAATGAACCAATTATCTAGTACGCCGGATAAAGAACGCGGGTCTATTTTATCAACGGCCTTAACGGGGATTGGCGTGTTTAAAAACTCAGCAGTTCGTGCGCGAACACGGTTTTCAGATTTTACTTTTCGTGACTTGAGGGGGATGAAAGACCCCATTACGGGGGAGATGAAGCCAGTATCTGTTTATTTGTCGGTGAACCAAGTTGATGCACGTGCTTTATCTGTAATTACAGGCGTTTTTATTGAATTGATGTCTTCATTTTTAATTGCAAATCCTCCTAATCACGTGGGATCGGATGGGGTAAAAGCGGGGCCTTTCCCTGTTTTGTTCGTGTTGGATGAATTTCCTCAAATGCCGAAATTGTCAGCGGTGAAAGATGGCCCGGCTGTTGGGCGTGGACAAAAAGTTTCCTATTTGTTGATTGGCCAAGATCTAGGACAAATTTCTGGGCAATATGGTAAGGATGATTTGGAAACTATTATTACAACAACGGCGGCAAAAGTTATTTTAGCTCAAAACAATGAACAAACCGCGCAACGGTTCGAAAAAATGATTGGGACAAAAACAATTCAAACCACTAGTTTCTCGGCACAAGAAGGTATTTTAGGATTTAATCCAAAGATGAGTCAAAGTGTTTCAAAACAATTGCAAAGTAGTTCGGTTGTAGGAACGTCGGATATGATGAGTTTAGATGCTTTAAAACAATATGTGTTAATGCAAGGTTTTTTAAATCGGCCAATTTTAGCGGATGCTCCGCGGTTTTATTTGGAAAAAGGGATGAATAAAAAATGCTCTTTACCTGCTGCACCATTCGTTCCTTATTGGATTGTAGCGCAACGTGAAAATACAGATATGGATGCTTTAGAAAGTTCATTGAATGAAGAACTGTCTAAATTAGGTGGGTAGAAAAATGGTAGAAATCCTATTCCCAGAAACAAAGAAAACTTCCGTGCAAGTGTCTCAAGAAATTTTGCACGATTTGAGTTACTGGGAAAAGCTTTTCCAAAAAATGAATTTTCCGGGAATGGATTTAGTTGAGGCTACGATTTTCCCTGTGACATTGTTGGAAAAAATCAATCGACGAAAACAATATAAACGGGTTAAAAGAGACTTTTTAAAATATCTTGCATATAACTATGTGACAGATTTGCGCGAGTTAGGATTAGATGAAGATAGTATCTTTTATTTTAAAAAGGGAATAGTGCCAGATAATTTTAATGTCCATTTGAAAATACCTTTCGATTATACTGGTGTCGCTGATTTTTCGAATTTAATTTTAATTCAAAATCGTCCTTTTCACGAAGAAATACATCGCTTTATTGATATGCAAATGGATGGCATGGCAAACAATATGCGCCCAGTACGTCTTTATATTCCTGTTCCTCCAGGTAAAGTTTATATGCCTGCGACAAATTATAATGGTTCGGGAGGAAAAGGTAAGCATGACAGAAGTGTTTACGCGGGATTTTCAGAAGACGCTTTTAAAACGTTGGCTCAAAAAACAATGCCAGGACGGTAAAAAATGAATTTATTACGAAAATCTTTGCATAAATTGTATTTATTGGGCGCAAAAACCTTTCCTCTGGCAAAAGAAGAACACGTGAGATCTTTTCGTATTACTCTTGCTAAACATAAAATGTCTTCTTTGCCGAAAGATTATATTCAATTTTTACAATTAACGGATGGGATGACGTTTAATGGATTACGTTTTTTTGGGATTCATTCTCATGAACATAAGGAAAAAGGATATACAGACCCTAGTTTGTTGGACATCAATATGGATTATAAACAAAGAAATCGTGGAATCTCTCAATTGATTGTTGGAGAAATGGATGAAACTTTAATCACCTATAACCCTAAAAAGAATATTTATCAATTAATGGACAGGATGGATTTGATGCCCGAATTGAATTTACCAAGATTCTTTGATGTACTCTATTTATTAACCGAGGATTTGATTAAACAGCCTGAACAAAATATAATAAAGGAAAGCTTATGAATTACATAAAAAACCATTGGATGGGAAATTTTTCTTTAAAAAGAAGTTTTTGGATTAATTTTATGTTTGTGAATTTTTTGTATGGATTTGTTTCTGCTTTATTGTTGCTTTATATGATGCAAAATCGGCAGTTGGATTCTATAGAACGTTTTTTATGGAATTATTATTTGATATTTTTGGTTATTTCTTTCTGGCAAACTGTAGGTATTCATAGAGCTTCAGTGCATTATATGCAGTCCAGTGCGAAAAATAGGATATGGGCCGTTATAGCGCGTACGGTGACTTTGTTTTTTGTGGTGTCAACGATTTTGTCTTTAGTTAGTTTAGCCACAATGAGTCCAAAAACAGCAGAACTATTAACTGCTCAATTAAATGAAATAATGGTATCTACACAAAAATAAAAACCTAGGGGCGGTGAATCATTCCGCCAGACATGGGGGCGGGGACTCCTGTTGTTTTTGGAAAGGAAAAAGGAAGCCCAAATAGAGAGCGGACTGCTAAGAAAGCAAATCCTTGTGCTTCGATTTTGGAAGCATCCCATTGGGTTTCTTGAGCTGTTAATATTTCATTTGTAAGATTTTGCCGTAACCCTTTTACTAATGATGGGTTAAAAGCTCCTCCGCCAATTAAAATAGAGCGGATGGGTGGTTTTGGTAAAAAAGCCATAGACTGTGCAATGCTTCGTACGGTTAATTCTGTTAGTGTTGCAGAACCGTCGGCAATCGTTAACCCGCGAAGATTATCCATTAAGTATTGAAAATCGCTTCTGTCCGCTGATTTAGGGGGCTTTTTTAAAAAGTAAGGGTGCGATAAAAACTTTTTTAATAAACGTTCATCTGCATGTCCTTTGGCTGCCCACAGTCCATCAAAGTCCATTTCTGTTCCCATTTTTTCTTGCATCCATTGGTCGATTAACATATTGCCTGGACCCGATTCAAACCCATATAATTGCCCATCAATTCCAACATAGGAAACAGAGGTTAATCCAGAAATAGAAATAACGGCCAATGGTTTTGGCATGTCCCGTGTTATAGCATCAAAAAACACGGGGAAAATAGGAAATCCCTGTCCTCCAGACGCCAAATCAGATTGATAAAATCGATTAACAACAGGACGTTGAAAAGTATCCAAAAATAATTGAACGTCCCCAATTTGAATAGACAATTTTTCATGTGGACGATTTAATATAGTGTGCCCCGGAAAGGCAATTACATCGATGTTGCGGGGATTTTTATCGGCCTGTTCTAATAAAGCACGAACAGCATCTATGTGGTGTAAGGTAATTTGATGTTCCACCATTTTTAATCGTTCCGGGTTTTGTTGCCCTTTGTTGCCTAAAATAGATTGAATACCCTTGCGCAATTCATCAGTGTACGGCCGAGAAAGTGCATACTTTCTTTCAAAAATGTCAATCCCATCTGTTTGAATAAGCGCAACTTCAACGCCATTCATTGATGTGTCGCTTCGTAAGCCAATGGCGTATAAAGGATGTAGAGTTGAATGCATATGAGCTCCTTTTTTAATCTTTTGCTGACTATTATATATGCTTTACGATTAAAAACTAGACAAGAAATAAAAAAAAAGATAAAAAAGAACTATGAAAATAGTAACCTTTGGATGCCGAATAAATACTTATGAATCTGAATTGATTAAACAATGGGAACCCGATTTGGGCGATGTGATAGTTGTTAATACTTGTGCCGTTACAAGTGAGGCTGAACGACAATGTAAACAAACTATTCGCCGTTTGCATAAAGAAAACCCAAATGTTCCTTTGATTGTAACGGGGTGCGCCGTTCAGTTAAATCCTGACGTTTATGAAAAAATGCCAGAGGTTAGTCGTATCTTGGGGAATATTGAAAAAACAAACAAAAAAGCTTATTTATCGTGTGAAAAAAGATTAGTAGGGTCTGTTAAAGATAAAATGTTTGAAATTCCTTTGGTCACAAACTATGAAAACCGAGTTAAAGCGTTTATTCAAATTCAACAAGGATGTGACCATCAATGTACTTTTTGTATTGTTAACCAAGTGCGGGGAAAAAATAAAGGGCTGATTCCAGAGATCATCATAAAAGAAATTCAAAGTTTGGTAGATAAAGGTTTTTCAGAAATCGTTTTAACTGGAATTGATGTAACAAGCTATCCTTACGGTTTTTCGGGTTTGGTTGAACGGGTTTTATTCGAGGTCCGTGGATTAAAACGTTTACGTTTAGGGTCTTTAGATCCCAAGGGAGTGGATAATCAATTGATTGATTTGTGGAAGCGGTTTGAATGTTTAATGCCCCATGTTCATTTATCTATTCAATCTGGGAATGACGAAATATTAAAAAAAATGGGACGACGGCATCGACAACATGATGTCATAACTTTGGTTGAAAAATTAAGACAGGTTCGATCAGATTTTGTTTTTGGTGGTGATTTTATTACGGGATTTCCTACGGAAAACGACAATATGTTTAAAGATACGTTGGATTTGGTGCAACAAGCAAATATAATTTTATTACATGTGTTTCCTTTTTCTGTGCGGCCGCAAACAGCTTCGGCAAAAATGGATATGGTTCCTGTTTTTGTTCGGAAGCGAAGGGCAAAAGAACTTCGTATCTTGGGCGAAAAATTAAAACAAAATTACATGTATCAACAATTGGGGATCAAAGATGAAGTTTTGATTGAAACTGGAAAAATTGGATTTAATCAACATTATATTAAAACGAAAGTAGATAAACTTTATCCGGCAGGAACAATTGTGATGGTTCAAAATAAGGAAATAAAAAATGGTGAATTTCTGGGACAGACTTAAAAAGGGATTGTCAAAAACGTCAGCGCGCATAGAAGACGTTTTTCGCTTTACTTGTTTAGATGAATCAGTTTTAAATCAAATCGAAGAAACATTGATTATGGCCGATGTTGGGGTACAGACTGCTGCGGATATACGCAAAAGATTGTCTAAAAGTTCTGCTAAAAGCCCAGAAGAGGCTAAACGAATTATTGCTTCGGAATTAGTTGGTAAAATGCAAAAAGTGGAATCTCCATTGATAGTTGATGCAAATCATAAGCCTTTTGTTGTTTTGATGATTGGCGTTAATGGTGGAGGTAAGACCACTACAATCGGGAAAATAGCTTCTTTTTTTAAACAAAAAGGATACCAAGTTTCAATGGGTGCGGTGGATACTTTTCGTATGGCTGCGATTGAACAATTACAAGCGTGGGGAAAGAAAATCAATTGCCCTGTTTATGCTAAAGAAATAGGAGCTGATCCAGCTGGGGTTGCTTATGACGCATTGACGGGAGCACGTAAAAGAGGCGATGATATTTTATTTTTAGACACCGCGGGGAGATTACAAAATAAAAACGAATTAATGGCTCAATTGCAGAAGATTATTCGCGTTTTGAAAAAAATTGATGAAAGTGCTCCGCATGCAATTTTATTGACGTTAGATGCTTGTGTGGGTCAAAATGCTTTATCACAGGTATCCGTATTCAAAGAAATGACTAACGTTACAGGGTTGGTTATGACAAAGTTGGATGGGACAGCTAAGGGGGGTATATTGATCCCACTAGCCGAAAAATTTTCTTTGCCAATTTATTGGATAGGAATTGGGGAATCAATTGAAGATTTGCAGACATTTTCTGCTTCGGCATATGTCAATAATTTATTAGGAATAAACAATGAATAGAATGCGACGTATTTTTGAAAATTTACTTTCTTTATCAACCCAACAAATGGTGTTATTGGGATTGTTAGGATTGGGTGCTTTTTTACAATCGGTCAGCTTTGTGTGGTTAGATAGTCTTGCTACGGGATTATATATTGGAACGTTTGGTCGAATAGATTTGTCTTTTTTATTTATTGTGTCAGCTTTCTTTTTAGGGGGGGCTGGATTTTGGAGCGTTTTTATTGAACGAAAATCTGGGCGTGGTTTGAATGTATTTTTGATTGTAGCATTATTCATTCAATTGGTTTTATTGCTTACGTTTGTGAACGGCATTAAAATTTCTTTGGATGCTTTATTTGTGATGAAATTTTCGTATCGATTGCTTTTGACTGTTGGATTTTGGAGCCTTGTCTTTCGTTTTGTGCCTTTAAATTTACATTCTAAAAAATTTTTATTTTTTGTCATGATGGACTTTTTAGGTGTTATTTTTGGGGGTATCAGTATTTCGTTGTTGCAAAATATAGCTAATGCTTCCTCACTTTTATTGGGAAATATAATCCTTGGTGTTGTGTTAATTGGGTTATTTTGGCAAGTGTGTCGGTTTGAAAAAAATGTCCCTCAAGAAGCCTTTCATAAAAATGGGGGTGTGAATGAACCGGCTCAAGTGAATTTGATGTTACTTATTTATTGTGCTTCGTTTTTATATTCCGCGGTGCGTTGCTTCGTTGATTATATTTTATGCATCGAACTGTCAAGTTTTGATTTAGTCACCGTTGCGTTAACCCTATCATCTATGGGTATGATATGGGCAATAATTGGGTTCGTAAGTTTGTCAGGTTTAATCATTTTATATGCGTCTAGATCGTCATTAAGTATCTTGCATGGAATGAGCATTTTATCGTTGTTGCCGATGATTGTTTATTTAGGGTGGGTTGGACATTTCGTTTGGTTGGTCTTTTTTGCAAAAATTGTTTTTGAAGTGATATCTTATTTTTGTGTAGGGTATTATTTTCGAATGATTCCACGTCCGTTGACGCATGGTCATGGTCATCGTATGAAAGTATATAGATTGTCTTTGTTGGAACCCGCTGGTTTTTGTTTTTCTGCGATAGTGTTTTATTTTTGTGCGAATCAAATGGTGTGGGGTTATTTAGCGGTATTTTTTGTTGTTACTTGCTGTGCAACGATTTATTTAACGAAAAAAGAATATGCTAATGTTCTTTTGTCTTCGTTTAAAACGTTCCGGTGGCGCGGTGGGCGGTTATTGATTATCACCCCTAAAGTCATTGATTTTATTACGAAAAAAGCGGCTAGTCCGAACCCGGATGAGGCTGTTTATTTTTTGCGTGTGTTAGAAGATGCTCAATATGCGAATTATGTTAATTTTATTCGCAGAGCTTTGAAACATCCTCATACGCGAGTGCGGGCGTTTGCTTTGGAGCGTATTGAAAAAAATCAAATTATGACGCTGAACAAAATAGTGTCTGACTTGCTTAATAAAGACGATAGTTTGATCGTTCGCCAAAAAGCATTGAGGGTGTTGTGTGCTTCGGGCGAAAAGTATTCTCAAGAAAAAGCCATTTTATATTTGGAAGACTCTCAATTGAAAAAAGGTGCTTTGATTGGTTTGTTGCGTGGAGGTGGAGAAGGGATTTTGATTGCCTCGGAAGGCGTAAACAAGTTGGTTTCTTCCCATAAAACGGAAGATAGATTGCAAGCGGCTGAAATTTTAGAGGAAAGTGCAATTAAAGGATTTTATCGGTTGGTGTTGATTTTAACAAAAGACAAAGATTTGCGGGTTCGAAAGTTGGCATTGCTTGCTGCAGGAAGAATTGCACATCCTTTGTTGTTACCGTCTTTGTTTAAAGCACTTGAAAACATGGAATTGCGGGATTGTGCGCTTCAAGCTTTAAGAGGATATGAGTCAAAAGCATATTCGGCGATAGAACAAGCTTTGATTAATGAAAAAACATCATTGATGATTAAAAGGACATTGGTTTCATTTTTGTGTGTTTCAGAAGATAGCAATGCGCAAAAATTACTGATAA
>CAZXTR010000006.1:0-7304 GCA_964643615.1 uncultured Lactobacillales bacterium
TCCGAATGCACCACAACACCATCAGGCCTTGTAATGACAACGTGTCCCAAAGCTTCTAATTCATTGGTCTGACGATTATAAATAATTTTATCAGCCGCAACAATCGTTCCATCTTGCACGACAACAACATTTCCTGCTGCTGTCACAATATTTTTTTTCTCATCATAGGAAAAAGTATCTGCTTCAAACGTAGCAGGAGCTTGTGTATCTTGTTTATCATTACCAATAAATTGAGGCTTAGCAAAAACAGAAGTCGAGATCAAACAAAAACAAACAAAAACAAAGAACATTTTCATCTTTGGGAAAGAGCCTCTTTTTAGAAGAAATAAACAAAATACTAAAGGAATCACAATATTTGCCCCCATCAAAGAGAGATATATTAAATTTTTATTTGATAAATTTTCAAATCCCAAAGCCAGGGATTGAATTAAAATGACGACAACTACAGACAACCCAATTAATCCACTTTGCCCTTGACGATTATAATATCCCAACAAAAATGGCAACAATCCAATGACTAAATAAACCAAGGCATACAAAGGTTGTGTCAATCGTTTAAAGGCTTCAACCTTATATTCTCGATAAACGTTCATCTCTATTTTGTCGCTATATTGAAGCATTAATAATTCTCTTAAAGATTGTTCCCCCTCACTTTCTGTACGGCTACTTTTAGCTTTATTTTCATTTTCAAAAACCATCTTATAGTGTTCAAAACTTAAAGATGAAACGAAATCAGATTTTTCTTTATCATATTCTATTCTTTGCCCATTATACAAAACGACACTAGCATTGCTATTCCCTGGGATAAAAAAACCCTTCTGAGCCACAAGAACAACTCTTTTTGAAGGATCCCTTACATCATGAATGAAAACGCCGCTTAACTCCATCGAAGGTTTAAAAACGCGAACATATGCCGTCACATTATTTGGCAAGTGGTTAAACGTGCCTTCTTGAATAGCAACATGAGCCAAGTCGTTACGAATTTTGAATTTTAATTCTTTGAACCGCGTAATCGAATCGGGAACAATCCACAAAGTCAATAAATACCCCACAATAACCAATATGCATCCCAAGTACAGGGCAGGCTTAGCAAGTTGCCAGGGTGTCATTCCTAAAGATTTCATCACAACTAATTCTCTGTCTGCTAATAATCGATTATATGTAAAAAGCAATACGATAAAAAAAGCAATCGGCGTAATAATAGCAACAAAATTCGGCAAAACCAATAATGTCAATTCAACAAACAATCTAATTGATATCCCTTTATTCACAATCCAATCAATCATTCGCAGAGATTGTGACAACCAAATAATGCCTGTTAATCCTAATGCCACAAGCACAAAGCCTATAAAAAGTTGTTTTGCGATGTATGTGTTTAATATTTTCATAAAAACTCTTATATCAGATTTTATTCAAATGTGCGAGAGGATGTTTTGTTTCGATGATTTTTTTTAATCTTTCAGGCATAACATGTGTATAAATTTCCGTAGTTGCAATATCCGAGTGCCCTAACATTTTTTGTATACTCCGCAAATCTGCGTCATGTGCAATTAAATGGCTAGCAAAAGAATGTCTAAATACATGAGGAGACACTCGATTCGGATTAATTCCAATTTCAACCGCCAAATTTTTTAAAACTTTAAAAAAAGCATCTCGTGTCAAATAACCTTGTCGTGCATAAGAAGGAAATAACCATTTCGATTTTTGTCCTCTTTTTAAATAATTCTCACGAACCAATATCCATTTTTCGATTGCGTGTTTAGCAGGATCATCCAACGGGACAAGTCTTTGTTTCCCACCTTTCCCAGTTACCATAACAAACGAATTTTCACGTAATACCGCACTCAAAGGCAAAGAAATTAATTCACTGACTCGCATCCCTGACGCATATAAAATTTCCAACATTGTTTTGACACGCAAATCTTTCTTCTCCGCACATAACAGCAAAGCATTTACTTCTGTTTCATTTAAGTATTTTGGTAATAGCTTAGCTGTTTTTGGGGCGTCCAAAAAGTCCGCAGGATTATCCTCGCGAAGTCCTTCCGAATACAAAAAACGAAAAAATTCTCGAGTTGAAGACAAACGACGGGATTGAGTCCTTGCAGATAATCCGGCACGAGCAACGCTCTGCATATAACTTTCCAAGTGACATGTTTGTGCCTTTTCCAACGAAACATACGTGATTTTTAAAAAGGATTCTAAATCTTTTAAATCTTGGCGATACGCTCGCACAGTATGAATAGAAGCCCCTCGTTCTGCGACCATTACATTCAAAAAAGATTCAACACGTTCATTCATTGCGAGATTTCCTGCAAAATCCATTCTTCAACAAGATTGTCAAAACCCACTTGTTTTAAAATATGCAAAGCATTTGGCGCATATTTTTGTTCGGATAATAAAAACAAAGCAATTAAAACATCTGCTCCTGATGTTGTTTCGACTTTCTTATTCATAAGCGACACATCTAATAACGAACTGTTCAAAGAATCATGTTTAAAATCTAAAGATTCAAGGTGAATCAATCGTGTGGGTCTTTCATAAACGTAAAAAAAAGCTTCTAATATAGCCACACGATAAATTTGTTCCTTTAGTGATATTCCCCCTTTCCTCCATAAATCTAACAAGTTAGCTAAGTGGACTACGTTTCCAAAAGGCACAACTATTTGTTTTTTATTCAACGGCACAACAAAACTAGGTAATGGAGCAATAACAACATTATCGATTTTCATTTGAGTGATCAAAGAAAGCTCAATCGGCGTTATAGTATCTACCTTTAATTCATTTAAGGATGCATCATTCATCAAAGCAGAAACAATTCGGGCAAAAAAAGTTTCTTGTGGGTTTTGCTCCCGCCATAAAGTAAAGCTTAATTCTGCACTCTCTTTTTCCCCTGATGTTAGTTGACAGAAAATATGCAACTCTTGCCAAAAGGATGTTTCTAGATTTTCGGACAAAGCACAAGCATTTTTTATATCCTCTTTCATCAAAAAAGTTTCGGCTTTAATTTGCAAAATTTCTTGATTTTGGAAAGATGGGGGAAGCTTATCAATTAAAGCTAAAACATCATCAAACGAACCTAAAGTGAACAATCCTTTCAACCTTAACAAAAGCCATTTTCCTTCTTGATTCTCCTTAGGTAAAGATAAAACTGGCGTCACATCTGATAACACCATACGCGTCATTTCATACAGCGCAGAAGAGCGCCTTTGTTGACAAAGCGATAAAACGATTTCTTCCATTTTAAGGAAAGGATAATTTCCCCAACCTCGGAAATCCAAAGCATCCAAAAGACCAATTGAATCCACGGAAGGAACTGACAACTCTTCAATTTTTAATTCTTCGGCATAAACGGGCGAAATAAGCCCACAAAAAAACAAAAAACAAAAAATTTTAATTATCAACTGTGACATTTTGTATTGTTTTTTCGATGGTTGTCACAGAAACGGGAATATTCCAAAACACAACATACACACCGAACCCCAACAAAGCAACCAATATAATTTTTAACAAAATATGTTTTTTTTCTTTTCTCATTTTTACTCTTTCTCTGGACTTTCAAAAAAAACTGGCTATTCTTATCGAAAAAGAGCTTAATAACAATATAGGTTTCTGTCAATAAAAAGAACGCAAAAGAAGATGAAGCAAAAGATTATTTTACTCGTTGGAATGATGGGCTGTGGCAAAACAAGCTTGGGCAAAGTTTTGTCGAAACGCCTAAATTTGCCTTTTGTTGACAGCGATAAAGAGATTGAAAAAGCTTCTGGATGTAGCATTTCTGATTTATTCGCGACCTATGGGGAAGAAGAATTTCGTCACGGAGAAGAACGCATTATCGAACGATTATTAAAAACATGCGAACCTTGCGTATTATCGTCTGGCGGGGGTGCTTTTTTATCTTCAAAGACAAGAAAAATTGCAAAAGAATATGCCGTGTCTGTTTGGATACGTGCTGACGTTGATTTACTCAGTCGAAGAACCGAAGGGCGTAAACATCGCCCACTTGTCCCAGCAAAAGATAATAAAAAAGCCATCGAACGACTAGTTAAAGATTGCTATCCTTTGTATGCCAAAGCGGATTTGATTTTGGACACACACTCAGAACCTATTAGAGAAACCATGCGCCACCTTGTCTATTTATTAGAAAGACATAACGTTATTCCAAAAGGAACAAAAAAATGACGATATCCCTTATTATTTTGTGTATTTGTATGATACTTTCTGCTTTTTTTTCCGGGGCAGAAACAGCCTATACCGCGTCATCCAAAGCATTAATGCACGAAATGGGTAAAAAAGGAAATTACAGAGCGGAATTGGTCAATAAAATCAAGAATCGTCCAGAACAGTTTTTAGAGATGATTTTGTTGGGCAATAACGTTGTCAACATCACGGCAACAGCCATCACGACAAGCCTATGTTTATCTTTATTCGGGAAAGAATGGGGTGTTATTATATCTACTTTTGGCGCCAGTATTATTATTTTGATTTTTTGTGAAATTATGCCGAAAAACTTTGCTATTAAAAATGCTAACTCTTTTGCATTGTTTGTGGCGCCTATAATTGCTTTGTTGACCATAATTCTGACCCCTATAGTGGCATTTACGAACACTCTTGTACAAAGCACGATGAAGACTTTAGGCTTGCTACATCAAGAAAAATTAAGAGACACGTCTGGAAAAACCGAACTGCGCGGAGTAATTGATTTACAAAAAGGCGATGCTATCAAATCTGAACGTATAATGTTAAAAAGCGTTTTAGATTTAAGCGAATTACACGTTGAAGACATTATGATACATCGTCGAAAAATAGCTTCGCTAGAAGCCTCTTTGCCTAAAAAGCTCCTCATTACCAAAGCATTGAATTCTCCTTATACACGGATTCCTATTTGGAAACATAAGAAAGATAACATTGTCGGCGTATTGCATTTTAAATCTTTATTTAGAGCTATGCAATTACATCAAGGGGATATCGAAACATTAAATATTATGGCGATTGCCACAACTCCTTGGTTTATTTTAAA
This sequence comes from uncultured Lactobacillales bacterium, assembly GCA_964643615.1. Classification (GTDB taxonomy): domain Bacteria; phylum Pseudomonadota; class Alphaproteobacteria; order CAAHEQ01; family UBA3637; genus CAZXTR01. The sequence continues at coordinate 5,018 of CAZXTR010000006.1, forward strand.
CACAACATCGGTTTTGGACCAATTACAAGCATTTCGAAAAAGACGTGAACATTTCGCATTGGTCGTTGACGAATATGGCGTTTTAAAAGGCATCATCACATTAGAAGATATCTTAGAAGAAATCGTCGGGGATATTATGGATGAAACAGATCACCAGACCGAATCTTTGTTAAAAGTACAACCACAAATAGACGGATCCGTCATCGTCGACGGAGAGACAACCATCCGTGATATTAATCGCCGTTTCGGTTGGAACTTGACCGATGACAAAGCCTCAACAATCGCAGGTTTATTGCTCTATGAAGCCGAGCGAATTCCCCAAAAAGAAATAACGTATTCTTTCTATGGATTTACATTCAAAGTGCTTGATAAAAGAGGCAATCGCATTACTAGCATTTTAATTACACCACCTAAACCTGAAGTAAATTAGGCATCAAAGATTAAAACTTGTTGATGTTTTTCGTCAAATAAAACGGCATAAATAGGAGCATCAAAGCCTCCTCCACTAACTAACGTCGTATAGTATGTCTCCTTAAAAACACCGTGTTTTTTTGGAGAAGACAAATTCCGCACCACCTGTTTGAATCCTAAATAAGGGTAATCTCTGGAAAAGGGTTGTTTCCCACCCCACCAAAAAGAATCCCCTTGTAAATTCAAAGAAACTTCATGGTTAATTCCAAAATGGACAAATAAAATATCATTATTCGCCGTATACGCAGCATGCTTTAATTCTGCCATATAATCAATATGACCATCATGTTCTTTTTGAGCCTTCCGCAGAGCTGTTGCCCATCGAGAAACTGCCACAACACCTTGAGGCAAAATCCGGCGTCCTTCATCGGGGTCAATACCATACGATAAAAGTGTTTGTTTTAAGCCTTTTTTTAACATCCAATCATAAACTTCTACAGGATTTTTAGCGAATTGAATTTGCATCAAACGATGAAACATTTCTTCTTGTTGGCCTCTTAAAAAAACAACATCACTTTGGGAAACGCCAGGAATAGAAATTAAAGCACGACGAAAAAATAAAACTTCATCAATAGCCTTACAAACATCAAAGCCAAACCCCAACAAATTACCCAAATAAACAACGACATCCCCAATTTTGAATTCAGCAGATATCTTCTTATGCAAAAAACGCAATCGCACAGCATCACCACACGGAGAAGACACTGCCCAAATCCGCCTATGTTCTGGAATAACAGAAAAAATATCTTTTTGTAACGTCATAAGTTTTATTTTACACTTATCTTTTTAAAAAGCTAGCATAAAATAAAGTAAAAAGGCACATACCTTTAAATAGCCTCACACATATTGGAATCTGGCATCCATTCTTCCCCAAAAGGACAAATGCATGCAACATTTCCCGTCCCTACGTTTTTTGATTTGTCGAGGCAAGGCAAGCAAGATTCACCTCTTACAGCAGTTCCTGTTTTTGAAAAATAACCATTTTTGCAAAAGCACGCCGTTCCAAGCCATTGCGCATGGTCACCACATTGAATAAGACATCCCCCAGCCGAACACCACTCAGCGCCTGAATTCCCACAAGGCGTATCATCAGGACGATTTGTAATAACACCCGTTGACGAATCGCAACTTTCCTCGCACTCTCCCAAAGAAACCCCACGACATAAATCAACACATAAACCCCTTTTGCATGCCCCGATTGAACATAACGCTCCATCATATTTTTTTTCAATAATGCCAGTTTCAGGATTACAGCGTTCATCGCATTCGCCTAAAACACTGCCCTTGCATTTCCCTTCCGAAGAACATTCAGAAATGCTTTCTGGATTATTATCCGAAAAACAAAAAGACATAAACGATTTACTATGACAAATATCATAATTCCCCACAAAAAGATACGAATTCACTTGAACAGCTCGTATCTCAGAAGATTTGGCCTCCAACAAACCACGACACAAAGCCTTTGGAACATCTCGTACATTAACCAAAAACGAACTGCCACTCTCCTTAACGGCATCCATTGACAGTTCTGTTTCCATCCGTAATCGTAAATCTGGAAAAGAAAAAACATACCCCTTCGTAAGGTCTCGATAATTCGATTGCCGAACGGCCGTCGTATGTAAAACAATATCGTACAAAGTTAATTTAACCAGTCGCTTATTAGAAAAATATCGATATGTCACTACTACACCCCATGAAAGGAAGACTATCACCGCCAATGATGTCAACATACCAAGCACACTTCGACCAGAAAAGGAAAGATTCTTCAACTTAACCATAATTCCTCCTGTAAATTTAGATTTACTTCTAGTAAGTA
>CAZXTR010000006.1:7404-30493 GCA_964643615.1 uncultured Lactobacillales bacterium
GCCGAATATCGTTCCATTTTAGAAACACTGGATTCGGAACTTATTTTATATCGTTCTTTTATTCATCCATGCATAGAGGGGTGCCCTTCTATGTTATTGGAAAAGATGGCCATAAACATTGAACAAAGTTTTAGTTACTTTTCCAGAGAGCAAGACGCGCTGACTTCATTAATATATAGCGAATCAAAAATTTTTACGTTAGACAGTACTGGGCGCATTTCATTAACCCCGAAATTAATTGATTATACACACCTTTCGGACAGTGCTGTTTTTGTAGGGAAAGGAAGAACCTTTCAAATTTGGCAACCAGCATTATTAGAAAAACAAAACACCCAATTGCGGACGAAGCAATCCATTGTCGGTCTATGCGTACCAACACAAAAAAGCGATGAACGATGAATACGACACGCACTCACATCCCTGTATTGTTAAAAGAGGTTATTCAATCTTTACACATTCAAAAGAAAGGCATTTATGTTGACGGAACTTTTGGAGCTGGAGGATATTCTGAAGCCATTCTAACCACTGAACCAACATGCCGTGTCATTGCGATCGACCAAGATGAAACAGCCATTGCTGCAGGAGAATATTTAAAGAACCTTTACAAAGGAAGATTAATATTGATTCATGGCCGTTTTGGGGATATGGAACGATTAATTAATCAGCCTGTCGATGGCATTGTTTTGGACATTGGCGTTTCTTCCATGCAAATAGACAATCCCGAACGTGGATTTTCTTTTCAAAAAGACGGTCCTTTAGATATGCGCATGCACCGAAAAGGAATGACAGCAGGAGATGTTATTAATACGTTCAAAGAAAAAGAACTTGCTGACATTATTTATCACTATGGCGAAGAAAAGCTATCTCGCAAAATTGCATCAAAAATTGTCCAACGTAGGCAAGACCGTCCCTTTATTTCCACATTAGATTTAGCTCAAGTTATTCGAAATTGCACCCGAAATACAAACCAACGCATAGATGGGGCAACCCGGACATTTCAAGCTTTAAGAGTTTTCATTAATGATGAATTATCAGAGCTGTCTCGTGGATTAAATGGCGCGAAAAACATTTTAAAGGATGGAGGCTTTTTATCGGTCGTTTCTTTTCATTCACTAGAGGATCGAATTGTTAAAGATTTTTTTCTTTCAAATAGCGGATATACGCCTAATCCATCTAAATATCTTCCAGATACCCCTAAAAAAGATATAACTTTTAACTTAATAACAAAAAAAGCGATTATACCTTCGGATGCCGAAAAAAAAGATAATCCACGGGCTCGCTCTGCACACCTCCGTATAGGGAAAAGGATACGTTCATGAAAAAAATACTTATGAATTGCATTTTTTTATTAACTGCGTTTTTCACCTGCACAGGTATGTTCATATTGAAATATCAAGTATTGGATAAAGAAAAGCAATTGGCTCGTTTACATCAAACTATTTTTCAAAACCAAAGAACGATTCACATATTAAAGGCAGAATGGACTCATTTGAATGATCCTCAAAGAATCAGATATCTTATAACAAATTACACTCAACTCACAAATTTAAAAGCCAATCAAATCATTGAATTGAGTGATGTTAAATTAAAACAAGCTCCCATTCCCATGCACAAACCCATGGTTATTCCAGTCGTATATGAGGAATAAACATGTTCAAAAAGAAAAAAGAACTTCTTTATTATGTCGGCCAAGAAATTCCAACGACATCCAATGATCGCTATCGTTTTTTGGACAAAACAACAATCAGCGCCTTAAAAACCGGGCGTTTTCGCATGCTATTCATCGCATACTGTTTCATTTTTTCCTTCGCAATTTTAAGTTTACGACTTTTTGAGCAAACGATTTTAAAAAAGAACACAATAATTCCTCACCGCACAGAACTATTAGCGGGAGACTTGCCAATGAAAAGATCCGACATCATAGACCGAAACGGAACAATCCTTGCAACCAGCTTACCAACCGTCGATTTATATGTTGATGCTAGAGAAATTAATAATGTTCAAAAAATGGCTGAAGACATTTTAAATGTATTACCATCATTGGATAAAGAAGATCTACTCAAACGCCTTTATTCGAAAACAAGTTTCAAATATTTAAAAAGGAATTTAACGCCAAAAGAACAATCCGAAATCAATCGCTTAGGTTATCCGCAATTGAACTTTACAGACGGAGAAAAACGAATTTACCCTCAGGGATCACTTTTTGCGCATCTGATAGGATTGACAGATATTGATAATAAGGGAATCGCGGGGATTGAAAAATTTTTTCAAGACTCACTCACATCAAATAAAACCCCCTTACAACTTTCTATCGATATAGGCATTCAAAACATTGTCCGATACGAACTGAACAAAGCGATTGAAAAATTCAGAGCTTCTGGAGGTGCTAGTATCGTCATGGACACACAAAACGGGGAAATCCTCGCCCTTTGCTCATTGCCAGATTTTGATCCTAATTTACCCGAAACTCAGACAGAAAATAACATTTTCAATCGTGCAACGCTTGGCATTTACGAAGTCGGGTCCATCATGAAATTATTTACCGTCGCCATTGGATTGGAAACAAAGGCTATCACACCAGACGATCGCGTAGATGCAACCAAACCATTAAAATATGGACGTTTTGCCATCACAGATTACCAAGGGAAAAATCGTTTTTTAACAATTCCGGAAGTTTTAATTTATTCATCCAATATCGGGTCGGCAAAAATTGCAGGAGCGGTTGGAATAGAAAAACAAAAAGATTTTTTATCACGTTTTGGTTTTTTGACACCAGTTAAAATTGAGCTCCCAGAAAAAGGACATCCTATGTATCCCGACACATGGAAAGAAATCAATGGAACAACTATTTCATATGGATATGGATTGGCGATTTCTCCTTTACACATATCGATTGCAGTCAGCGCCCTTGTCAACGATGGATTATACGTCCATCCTACCCTCCTAAAGGAAGGGAATGTAAACGAAGCCCAAACACAGATCATATCGACCAAGACATCACGTATTATGCGCCATATAATGCGTGCTGTTGTGGACATCGGTTCAGGGAAAAACGCCAACATTCAAGGGTTCCTTGTCGGTGGGAAAACAGGATCGGCAGAAATGCAAGATTTACATGGAAAATATGTCCAGGGATCTTTGCGCACGTCTTTTGTGGGTGTTTTCCCAATGGATGAACCACATTATGTTGTCCTTGTAATGCTGGAAAATCCTCAAAAAAGAAAGGAAGATTGGTATTTTAATACTGCGGGCTGGAACAGCGTTCCGACTGCGGGTCGTATTATTGAAACAATTGCACCACACCTTGGCATCGCCCCAAGACTTGAAATTGAAAAACCTTCTTACATAGAAGTTGCCTACGAACAATACAAACACAAAAAATAGGATAAAAAATGCGTTTATCAGAATTATTCAACCAGGCTCATTTAAACACAAAGATAACTCAAGATATCGAAATTAAAGGCTTGTCGTGTGACTCTCGGCTAGTACAAAAAGGCTTTTTATTTTTCGCTATTCAGGGAACACAAGAAGACGGATTAGAATATGTCCCACAAGCTATTCAAAATGGCGCTATTGCTATTATCACTCAACAAAAAAATTTACAAGTCCCCATCCCCTCTTATCAAGTCCAAAACATTCGTTCTTGCATGGCATTAATGAGTGCTCGATTTTACCAACCTCACCCCAAAAATTTGGTCGCTGTAACAGGAACTAATGGAAAAACATCCTCTGTGGTTTTTGTCCGTGAAATATGGGAAGCCGTTGGATTAAAAGCGGCAAGCATTGGGACATTAGGCACTCAATCTGCAAATTTTTATTCTTATAATGGACGGACAACCTCTGACAGCATTTCAATTAATCAACAATTACAAATGCTTGCTAAAAATGGGATCACACACGTTGCAATTGAAGCGTCTAGTCATGGGCTTGACCAAAACCGCCTTGGAGGACTATACTTTCAAGCATCCGCCTTTACAAATTTAACACAAGACCATTTAGACTATCATTTAACAATGGAAAACTATCTACAAGCAAAGATGAAATTATTTTCGGAAAGAACTGCCCCACACGGAACGATCGTTTTAAACGCAGATATCCCACAATTTAACCGACTTTACACAATAGGGAAACAACAAAAATTTCGAATTTTAACTTATGGAAAAAACGGCAAAGAACTTCAATTGATAGAACAAAAATTACATAAAACGGGACAAGAATTAAGCTTGGAAATTTTTGGGGAAAAGAAAACCATTTACTTGCCAGTTGCAGGTTCATTTCAAGGAATGAATGTTCTGTGCGCCTTAGGATTGGCTATTGGATCGGGCATTAACGAAAAAAAAGCATTAGATGCGTTGACCCATCTGGAAGCCCCCGACGGACGCATGGAGCTTATTGCCACAACGAAGAAAGGGGCTTCTATTTTTGTTGATTATGCACACACTCCAGACGGTTTAGAAAAAGCATTAACATCATTACGTCCTCATGCCAAAAATAAACTGCACGTCCTTTTTGGGTGTGGAGGGAACCGCGACAAAAGCAAACGTCCCATCATGGGGGAAATTGCATCGCGTCTTGCCGACGTCGTCATTGTCACGGATGATAATCCAAGGATGGAAGATGCCGCCTTAATCCGTCAACAAATTATGGACAAAGTGTATCATGGGATAAATATAGGAAACCGCGCTCAAGCCATTCATACAGCCATTTGCAATTTAGGAAAAGAGGACGTCTTGTTACTGGCAGGCAAAGGGCACGAAGAAGGGCAAATAATTCAAAACAAAGAATACCCTTTCAAAGATAGATTACACGCTTTATGGGCAATTAAAAAAACGGAAAACACCCCCCTTTGGACAAGCCAAGAAATTGCAAAAGCCTTACACACCACATTCAATAAAGACTTAACAGCATTCGGCGTATCAATTAACACCCGTACTTTACAGGCAGGCGATATTTTTATTGCTGTTAAAGGGGATTCTATGGACGGGCATGCCTTTGTATCTGAAGCGCTTAAAAAAGGGGCTGTTTTATGTATTACTGATCACACTTTCGGAGAAAAAGACGTAGATTCCGAACGAATTTTAACCGTTCCTGACACTAAAAAAGCATTGTACCAATTGGCAGAATTCGCAAAGCAACGAAGTCACGCTACTCGTATAGGAATAACAGGAAGTGCAGGGAAAACAACCTCAAAAGAAATGCTCGTCAACGCGTTAACTAATCAAGGACATATCCACGCCACTTATGGAAATTTGAACAACGAATGGGGGGTTCCCTTAACCTTGGCAAACATGCCAAAAGATACAGATTTTGCAGTTATTGAAATGGGCATGAATCACTTTGGAGAAATGGAACGTTTATCACGTTTAGTTGAACCACATATTGCTTTGATTACAATGATTGGATCGGTCCATTTAGAATTTTTTAAAAACGAAGCTGAGATTGCACAAGCCAAAGCCGAAATTTTCACACACATGCCCAAAGGGATTGTTGTATTGAATAAAGATTCACCCTTTTTCGATTTACTAAAGACACAAGCTATTCAAAAAGGCATCACATCAATTCATTCTTTTGGACAAAATGATCAAGCAGATTTTTACTTAAAATCATATAAACTCTATGAGGGAGGGTCGACAGTTCGCGCTTTTTATAAAGGTCAAGAAATTAATTATTCTCTACTGTTTTCCGGGCTTCATTTTATTTTGGATTCACTAGGGGTTTTGTCAATTATTCAAATTTTAAATATTGACATTCAAAAAGCCATCAACAATTTATCAAAAATGAGTCCCGTGCAAGGTCGCGGAGCCATTATACATGTCAAAAAAAATGGAACCGAATATACGGTTATTGATGATGCTTATAATGCGAATCCGAACTCTATGCACGCGTCCATTCAAGTATTGGAAACATTCAAAGGTCGCAAAATCGCCGTCATAGGAGACATGCTAGAATTGGGGCAAAAAAGTGAACTTTTACATACTAGATTAATTGAAGATTTGGAAAAATCAAATGTAGATAAAGTTTACGCTGTCGGTCCTATGATGAAAAAAATGTATGACAAGCTTCCTCTTAAAAAACGAGGGGGCTGGCAAGAAAAAGCTGAATTATTACAATCAGAATTGTTGGCTTTTATTAAAACAGGTGATACAATTCTTGTCAAAGCATCTAACGGCATGCACTTGGAAGAAGTTGTCAAAGCATTAACAGAATAGGGGAAAATATGTTATATTTACTTTTATACCCATTTTCAGATTGTTTTAAAATATTGAATCTTTTAAAGTATCAAAGTTTCAGAACTGGGGCGGCTATTTTAACGGCTTTATTTATTTGTTTTATTTTCGGTCCCTTTTTTATCCGTCTTTTAAAAAAGAAACAAAGCCAAGGACAACCCATTCGCACGAACGGCCCCGAAACACATCTGAAAAAACAAGGCACACCAACAATGGGCGGGGTAATGATTTTAACTGCGCTCTTTACATCTGTTTTATTATGGGCGAATTTATCCAACCCTTATATTTGGGTCGTTTTATTTGTGACGGCAATCTATGGAGTTTTAGGATTTATTGATGATTTTTTAAAGGTTATCAAACACAATCACAATGGGATTTCTGGACGTAAAAAATTATTTTGGCAAGGCTTGACAGGTGCTTTGGCCGTTTTTGCAATTATGTATTTTGAAACACCGGATATGGCGTCTCAACTTACCTTTCCTTTTTTTAAAAATTTATTATTAGATTTGGGTTATTTTTATATTGTTTGGGGTGTCCTAGTTATTGTAGGTTCATCAAACGCCGTCAATTTAACAGATGGATTAGATGGACTTGTTTCTGTTCCTTTGATTGTGGCGAATCTTACTTTTTTAATCATTGTTTATCTTGCAGGAAATGCCATTTTTGCCAATTATTTGCAAATTCACTATATCCCAGGTATCGGAGAATTAGCCATTTTTTGTGGTGCCCTTATAGGCGCATTATTAGGCTTTTTATGGTTCAATGCTCATCCTGCAGAAATTTTTATGGGAGATACGGGTTCTTTAGCATTAGGGGGTGCTTTAGGAACACTTGCCGTTGCATCGAAACAAGAATTAGTATTAGCCATTGTAGGAGGGATTTTCGTGATTGAAGCATTGTCGGATATTTTGCAAGTAGGGTCTTATAAACTACGCAAAAAAAGAATTTTTTTAATGGCACCGATACACCATCACTTTGAAAAGAAAGGCTGGCCGGAAACAAAGGTAGTTATTCGTTTTTGGATTGTTTCTATTGTGTTAGCATTAATCGGCCTTTCAACATTAAAGATAAGATAGAACTATGAAAAAACGCATTCCCAATTGGCAACAAATCAAACTTTTTTTAGCCGAATGGTGGCGAACATTAGACAGATCACTTTTATGGTCCATTTTCGCATTAATTTTATGCGGGATTTTTTTGACATTTTCCGCAAGCCCAAGCGTTGCTGAACGCATTTTAAAAGTACGCGATACATTTTTCTTTGTTAAACGACAACTTTTCTTTTTAGTCCCTTCTATTTTTTTAATGCTTTTTATTTCTATGTTGAACCCAAAACAAATTCGACGGGGTTCAATGATCATGTTAATAGTATCTTTTGTTTTATTAATTCTTACCTTATTTGTAGGAATGGAAGTCAAAGGAGCGAAACGTTGGATTTTTTTTCCTGGAGGTTCTATTCAGCCATCAGAATTCATGAAGCCTGCTTTTGCTGTCGTTTGCGCATGGATTTTTGCATCTGGTCGATTAATTGAAAAGTTTCCAGGAGTCCGTATTGCGGCGGTTCTTTACTTTAGTGTTGTTATTTTATTATTATTACAACCAGACATCGGCATGACAATCACCATCAGTACGATTTGGGGCAGTCAATTATTTTTAGCCGGGCTTTCCATGCTCTGGGTTTTTGTAATTGGTGCACTCGGAATCACGGCCTTTTTCGGCGCTTATTTCATCTTCCCTCATGTACAAAGCCGTATCGACCGTTTTTTAAACCCAGAAACAGGCGACATATTTCAAATTAAAACATCTTTAGAAGCCTTCCATAATGGGGGTTGGTTTGGTCGAGGCCCCGGGGAAGGCATTCTCAAGACAAAAATACCCGACGCACACACAGACTTTATCATGGCAGTTGCAGCAGAAGAATTCGGATTTATACTTTGTGTGGGATTAATATTTTTATTCGCTTTCATCCTATGGCGAGGCTTTTGGATTATGTGCAAAGAAAAAAATTTATTTAATATGCTTGCCGTTGCTGGACTTTTGACACAATTTGGCGTACAAGCATTCATTAATATAGCATCAACATTAAATGTGATTCCCACAAAAGGAATGACTTTGCCATTTATTTCTTACGGAGGTTCATCTTTATTGTCATTGGCTTTTGGATTTGGAATTATTTTGTCGTTAACTAGGCGACATCCGACAAGAGGAGGACTAGAATGAAAGGCAACATTATCGTTTTAACTGCGGGAGGAACAGGGGGGCATATTTTTCCTGCCGAAGCTGTTGCAACTTGTTTAGCTAAAAGGAAATACCAACTTGTCTTTATCTCGGATAAAAGAGGCAATGCAATATCCGGAACATTAGGAAAAGTGCCCATACATTTTGTCTCAGCTGAAGGAATTGCTGGAAAAGGCTTTGTTAAAAAAGCCTTTGCGTCTTGTAAACTCTTATGGGGAACTCTCCAATCCATGATTTTATTAATCAAATTAAAGCCAGCCTTATTGATTGGATTTGGTGGATATGCTTCGGTCCCTGCAACTCTTGCCGCAGAAATTTTACACATTCCCGTTATTTTGCATGAACAAAATGCGCTTTTAGGAAAAGCCAATCGCTTGCTCGCAAAAAAAGCACAACTCATCGCAACATCTTTTGACCCAACAGGAATGATTCCTTCGGGTATTGTGACAAAGAAAATAGGAATGCCTGTTCGATCTAGCATACTTAAAAAAGTAGGAACGCCTTATATTCCCCATAAAAAAGAATTTCATTTATTGATTATGGGAGGAAGCCAGGGGGCAAAAGTTTTTGCAAAGGTTATTCCAGAAGCACTTAATTTATTACCAAAAGAATTAAAATCTCAAATCGTACTTCATCAACAGGTTCGCGCAGAAAATATGGAAAAAGTAAAAGAATTATACAAAGATAGTTTGTTTAAAAGCATCGAACTATCCCCGTTTTTTGAAAACATTCAAGAACTTTTATCAATGGCACATCTTATTATTTCGAGATCTGGTTCTTCTAGCCTTGCCGAATTTGCGGCACTCGGTCGACCTTCGTTGCTTATTCCATTGCCTACTTCGGCGGATAATCATCAAGTCGAAAATGCAAGGGTATTTACACAAAAAGGCGCTGGTTGGCTCATCATTGAAAAAGATTTTACTGCTGAAAAACTTGCTACTCGCTTAACCGAGTTGATGCAAAACTCCTACACTTTGGAACGTGCCGCAAAATGCGCCTTACTCGAAGGCAATAAAAATGCAGCCAAAACATTCGCAGATACAGTTGAAAATTTAATCAAAAAAGGGGCTAAATGATTTACTTTTCAGATAAAAAAATTCACTTCATAGGAATCGGTGGCATTGGCATGAGTGCCATTGCAGAATCTTTATTTAATATGGGAATTCACGTTCAAGGTTCAAATAATGTACAAAACACGAATTGCACGCGATTAGAAAAAAAAGGGATTCCTATTTTTTATGGACACAATAACTTTTTAAAGTTAGACGGAGTCGATTGCGTCATCATATCAAGTGCTATTTCAGAAGACAATCCTGAGCTTGTAGAAGTAAAAAGAAGAAACATTCCTGTTGGGCATCGTTCGGAAATGCTATCCGAATTAATGCGTTATAAAAAAGGCATTGCCATCAGTGGCACTCATGGAAAAACAACAACCACCGCGATGATTGCAGATATCTTTTCAAAAGCAGGACTGAATCCCAGTTTTATTATCGGAGGCATTATTAATTCACAACTAACAAATTCTAAAAATGGCAATAGCGATTGGATGATTGTCGAAGCCGACGAATCGGATGGCAGTTTTTTAAAACTTCCAAAGATGATTGCGCTTGTAACTAATATTGATAGCGAACATATGGATTATTATGGTTCTTTTGAAGAAGTAAAAAAAGCTTATCAATACTTTTTAGAAACAACTTCTTTTTACGGATTTAACTGCGTTTGTTCTGACCATCCTGTCATTTCTGAAATCGTCTCAAAAATTAAAAGACGGAGGATTATTACTTATGGATTTAACGAAAAAGCAGACGTTCAAGCGACACACGTTACTGTTAAAGCAGATCATTTGTCATTTGACATCAAAACAAAGAAAGCCATGTACAAAGGCTTTGAACTTCCCATGTTTGGTAGACATAATATTTTAAACGCGCTGGGCGCTTTTATTGTGAGCAAGGAAAATAAAATTTCGCCAAATAAAATCAAAGAAGCTCTTGCTTCTTTTAATGGCGTGTACCGACGTTTTACCCATGTCGGAACAATTAACGATATTCATATTTACGACGATTATGCGCATCATCCAACGGAAATTTCGGCTGTACTTAAAGCAGCGAAAGAAGCTAATCCTGATCATAAAACAATTGCTATTTTTCAACCACATCGCTATTCAAGAGCTTTTGACTTACAGGAGAGTTTTGCATCTTGCTTTAAACAAGCGGACACGGTTATTGTCTCCGATATTTTTTCAGCAGGAGAGGACCAAATTCATCTCATAAACAAAGAAATTTTAGCAAAAAAAATAAAAGAAAGTGGACATCCTAATGTTCTTGTTTTAGAATCATTTTCGGATTTACCTGCGTTAGTTGTAAATCAAGCTCATGCGGGTGATTTTGTTATTGGTTTAGGGGCTGGCGATATTTCAAAATGGATACATGAATTACCCGCTCAACTAGAAAGGATAAACCCCCTATGTTAAAATTTATAAAAAAAACCCTTTCACGCCACAAATTACGTAAACCTTTACCCAAAACAAAGGGAGAAATTCGAAAAAACGTTCCCTTAGCAAAAAAAACATGGCTTGGAGTTGGCGGACCGGCAGAATTTTATTTTGAACCGTTTGATGAAAAAGATTTATCCAAGTTTATCAAAAACAAACCAAACATTCAAACAACTGTATTGGGTGGAGGTTCGAATGTTTTGATACGAGATAAAGGAATTCCAGGGGTTGTAATTCACTTAGGTAAAAACTTTACGAAGTGCGTACTTAAGGGTGAATCGATTGTTTGCGATGCTGGCTTATTAACAATGGAATTGGCAAAATTTGCCCAAAAGAATAGTTTATCCGGATTTGAATTTTTATCGGGCATACCTGGCACAATCGGGGGAGCAATTCGTATGAATGCGGGAGCTTATGGACGGGAAATAAAGGATGTTTTAACATCTATTCGCGCAATTGACGGGAATGGAAACATTCACGAATTAGAGCCTCATCCAGATTTTTTTCAATATCGTAAAAATATACTACCAGAAAATTGGATTTTTATTGGAGCAACATTCAAGGGGACTCCTCAATCTTCAGAAATAATATTAGCAACCATGCAAAAGCAGAAAGCACAACGGGAAGCAACTCAACCCATTGGGGTTAAAACTTGTGGTTCTACATTCAAAAACCCAGACGGATTATCCACATGGAAATTAATAGAAAAAGCGGGGTGTAAAAACCTAAAAAAAGGAGGAGCTCATCTTTCCGAAAAGCATTGTAATTTTTTAATTAATTCAGGCAAAGCAACGGCAAAAGACATCGAATCTTTAGGTGAAGAAATCAGGCATCATGTTTTACAAAAATGTGGTGTTTTATTGGAATGGGAAGTCAAACGTTTAGGTTTAAAAAAGGAAGATAAAGAATGAAAAAAGTAGCAATAGTCGCGGGCGGACTATCATCCGAGAGAGAAATTTCTCTATTGTCTGGCAAAGGTGTACTTGACGCATTAAAGAACAAAGGATACAGCTCTTTTTTAATCGATTTAACTTCAAACATACAAGATTTTATTCGCCGTTTAACCGAGGAAAAACCGGACGTAATATTCAACGCACTTCACGGAAAATTTGGAGAAGATGGGAACGTGCAAGGGCTTTTTAATTTGCTCGGCATCCCCTATACTCATTCGGGATGTTTAGCTTCAGCATTATCGATGGATAAAAAGATGGCAAAACAGTTTTTTGCGCCTTATGGTATTCCTGTCGCCAAAGATAAAATGGTCACATTAGATGACGTAAACAAAGGCAATACATTACCCTTCCCTTATGTTATAAAACCTCATAACGAAGGTTCTTCTATTGGAGTGTTTATTATTAAAACGAAGGAAGATGAAGAAAATTTAAAAAAGACCTGGCCTTTTGGAACGTCAGCTGTCATGATGGAAGAATATATTCAAGGTCGAGAGATGAGTGTTGCTGTTTTAAATGACCGAGCTTTAGGCATTGTAGAAATCGTACCAAAATCCGGTTTTTATAATTATGAAAATAAATATATCGAAGGGAAGACAAATCATATCATTCCTGCGCCAGTTCCTTTGAAACAAGAAGAAGAAATGAAAAAGTATGCTCTTTTAGCACACAAATGCTTAGGGTGTAAAGGAGCTTCGCGAAGTGATTTTCGGTACGATGATACAGCATCAAAGACCAATCCACGTATTGTGATATTAGAAATCAACAATCAACCAGGAATGACGCCCTTGTCTTTATTGCCGGAGATTGCAAAAAAAGCAGGATTATCTTATGAAGACGTTGTTTCTTTATTAGTAGAGAGTGCTTCATGCGAAAAATAAAAAATAAAAAAAAGAGGAATATGTCTTTCAAGACACTTTTGAAATACTTGTTTCAAATATTCTTTTTTTGTATTTTTTTGTTAATTATAGGTATGATTTACTATGCTTATCACGTTGGATATATTCAAAATCAAAGTAAAAACATTACTCAATTTTTTCACCAAACAATGAAAAAATCCGGTTTTTATGTGAATAACGTTTTAATTACTGGTCGGATCCGCACACCATCATCAGACATCGCAAATGCACTTCATTTAACAAAAGAAATGCCTATGACTCAAGTTGATTTGCGACAAGCTTTCAATAAATTAAGCCAATTGCCCTGGATTAAAACTGTTCAAATACATCGTCAATTACCCAACTTAATTCATCTCCGTATTGTTGAAAAAACACCGATTGCCTTATGGCAAAAAAATGGAAAATATCATCCTATTGATTCGGAAGGTCATTTGATAGCAACATCTTTCAAGGGGCTAGAATATTTGGTGATCTTGGTGGGCGATAACGCCCCTGAATATGCACCTGAGCTTGTTAATGAAATTTCGAAATATCCAGAATTGGCGCGCCGGACAATGTCTGCAATCCGCATTGGCAATAGACGATGGAATTTGATATTGGACAACGTCCAAAATGGATTAACAATTGAATTGCCCGAAGAAGGCCTTGCCTATGCATTACAAAGATTAGATGTCCTTCACCAAAAACACCAGATATTAAACAGACAATTATCATTAATTGATTTAAGATTACCCAACAAATTAATTGTACAAACGCCCGATGGGAAACCTATAGAAAGCTTTAAAAATCAATCTCTAAAAGGAGACGGGGACCATGTCTGATTTGTTTAAAAACGGGCATGTCACAGCATTAGATATCGGGACGACAAAGATTTGTTGCTTGATCGCGAAGATAACTTCCGAAGGTAATTGTCAAATTATGGGCTGTGGTTACTCCCAGGCGAAAGGTATAAAAAACGGTTCTATCGTTGACCTTTTTCAAGCTTCCGCATCTATTCAAGATGCTATCATGATGGCCGAAGAAAAGGCAGAGCGCAGAATTGAAAGTGTTGTTGTCAACATTTCATCAACAGCATTAAAATCTTCTTATATTGAAAGTTCTATTGAATTACCTGACAATAGACCCATTTCTACAAGCGACATCAAAAAATTAATTGATCAAGCTTTAAACCAAATAGATTTAACAGAACATGAAGTCATTCATCAATTACCCATTTCCTATACACTGGATGGGGAAGAAGACATTCAAAAGCCAATAAACTTGTTTGGGCATCAATTAAGCGTTATATTGCATGTCATTTCCGTACCTATTACCCAATTAAAAAATCTATCTATGGCTTTAGAAAAAGCACACGTATCTATTGCTTCAAAGGTCGCCACACCCTATGCTTCCGGGTTAGCTGTTCTCAGTGACGAGGAAAAAGAAATTGGAACAACTGTTTTGGATATAGGGGGAGGATTAACCTCTATTGGCATTTTTACAGGCGGCTTCATTCGTTATACAGCAATGCTCCCATTGGGCGGTAATTTGATTACAAAAGATATTTTTCATATTTTAAAAACTTCGATGGAAACATCAGAAAGGATAAAGACTCTTAATGGCAGTGCATTTTTATCTCCCAAAGATAAAAAAGAAACCATCAGCATCCATGTAGTAGGAGAAGAAGAAAGTACTTTATTGCCCATCAAACATTCTTCTTTAATTTCGATTATGATCCCCAGAATTGAAGAAATGCTTGAATTGACTGGCGCCTGTTTGAACACACAAGAGGGATGCGATTTTGCGACAAAGCGAATCGTCCTAACAGGCGGGACAAGTTTATTGCAAGGATTGAGAGAAAAGGCAACTTCAATATTAGATGCTCAAGTCAACATAGGAAAACCCTTCTTCATCAATGGGTTGCCTGATTTTCCTCCGAGTGCAAGCTTTTCCACATGCATTGGACTCTTGCGTTATGCGATAAGCCAGCGTATACCCATAGATGTAGAAACAAAAATAGCGACTCCGTCCTCCAACGGATTTTTTAAAAGGATAATAAGATGGCTGATGCAGAATTTTTAAAAGACACTTCTTCAACTGACCTTTCGATTGGGTTGCCCGAACAAAGACCCGAAATTTTAATAAAACCCAATATCGGTGTTATTGGCGTTGGAGGTGCAGGCGGAAACGCTATTAATAATATGATAGAATCAGGACTTGTAGGAGCAAGCTTTATCGTAGCAAACACAGACGCACAGGTAATGACAAAATCTTTAACACACCAAAGAATTCAATTAGGGGCAACACTAACTCAAGGTCTTGGAGCGGGCTCTAACCCAGAAATTGGCAGAAAAGCTGCCGAAGAAAGTCAAGATAAAATTAAATCAGCCCTTGAAAATTTACAAATGCTTTTTATTGCAGCTGGCATGGGTGGAGGAACGGGAACAGGAGCATCTCCTGTTATTGCTCGCATTGCAAAAGAAATGGGCATTTTAACGGTTGGCGTTGTAACGAAGCCTTTTCATTTAGAAGGAACAAAAAAAATGCGTGCCGCCGAAGCAGGGATTGAAGAGCTTACAAAATACGTAGACACAATCATTATTATTCCAAATCAAAATTTATTCAGGATTGTCAAAGAAAACACTTCTTTTATCGAAGCTTTCAAGATCTGCGACGATGTTTTATACCAAGGTGTACGGAGCATTACCGATTTAATGATGACACCGATGTTGATCAATTTAGATTTTGCCGATTTAACAACTGTAGTCAAGGAAATGGGAAAAGCCATGATGGGAAGTGGG
The DNA here is from genome assembly GCA_964643615.1 of uncultured Lactobacillales bacterium. GTDB lineage: Bacteria > Pseudomonadota > Alphaproteobacteria > CAAHEQ01 > UBA3637 > CAZXTR01. The sequence goes on from CAZXTR010000006.1 coordinate 22,990, forward strand.
GAAGCCGAAGGAGAAAATCGGGCTTTAATTGCCGCAGAAAAAGCTATTGCTAATCCTTTGTTGGATGTTTCAATGAAAGGAGCTAGCGGGATTTTAATTAACATTGCTGGAGGAGCCGATTTAACTTTGATGGAAGTCGATGCGGCGGCAGAGCGTATTCGTTCCGAAGTTGCAGAAGAATCAACTATCATTTTCGGAGCCAGTTGTGATGAATCATTACAAGGGAAAATTCGGGTCAATGTTGTCGCCACGGGACTTGCAAAAGAAAAAACAACACAACAGCAAACCCCAACAAATTTACCTCTTCCTATAGCTGAAGAAAAAACAATCGTTATTACGCCACCAAAACAAAACATCTTTGAAAAAGAATATATTTACACTCAAGATCCATCTGCCCTAAAAGAAAAGGATGAGGATATAGACAAGTCCCCTTTGCAAGCAGCACAAAAAGAAACTTCTATCATTTTGTCTTCAATCTCTTTAGCAAACACGGAAGATGCTGAAAACAAAAAAACACTAGAGGCTGATTCTTTCATCTTAGACCCGGCTGTAATTGTTTCCAATTCTTTGGAAAGTTACACCTCCGACGAAGAAGAAATGCCCCAAGAAGAATCTCCTTCAAACCAAGAGTCGGAACAAACACCTATTTTCCAAAAGACAAAAACATTCTGGGGGGATGGATTTTTACCTGGAATTTTTGGAGATAGAAATTCTGCCGAAGTGCGCGAAAAAACACGTTTAAAAAGAGAAGGATTGAAATCTTTAACGAACGAAGATAGTTTGTCTTCAATTGAAGAAACAGATATCGATATTCCAACTTTCCTACGACGTAAGAGCGATTAATGTTCACATTACAACTCCGTGTGATAGCACTTGGGATTTTGCTTAAACGCTTTTAAAAAGTCGGGATTAAAAATATCTGCATTCACAGAGGAATTAATCCAGAAACAGATTGTTTTTTAGTTTTATCAGGACATTTAAACAATCTTTTGGCTTTTAATTGCGATAGGAATATATAAAGTTGATTCCGTTATTCTGCAGAAATACGTTTTTTAACCGCATAAGCACCTGCTATATTTTTGGCAGATAAGCCATTATTTTAGCTACAAGAAACCGTCCAGGGAAACTATCCTATCCCATAAATGGAGTCGAGACAGAAACACGAAATTGTTTTATAAGATAAATGAATCGGTTTTAGCATTCTTGAGCCATTCTTGCGCCATCATTGAAAAGAAAAACTATTAAAAAACCATCAGAATTAAAACTTGCCTATGATAAAAAATTAGCAAGAAATTATGTTATATCTTTTTTTAAAGGTTGTGTTTAAAACATTTTTGTTATAGAATCAAAGTAAGTAAAAAAAAGGGGGAAACCAATCATGAAAAAATTTTATTTTTTAGTTTTATTTTTAATGACAGCAAGCTATTCCTTTGCAGGAAAAAATCAAGTTGAATATTTGGGGAAATTTGGCAATTGGTCGGCCTATAGCACACAAGAAAAATCAGGGAAACTTTGCTATATGGCTTCTGTCCCTGAAAAATCTGAGGGGAAATATAAACGCCGTGGGGATATTTTATTGATTGTAACTCACCGCCCAAAAGAAAAATCTTTTGATGTTATCAGTTTCACAGCAGGTTATACCTATAAACAAGATTCAACCGTTTTGGTTCAAATCGATACAAACAAAAACATTTCCCTTTTCACACACGAAGATACCGCATGGGGAAAAGATACAAAAACGGACATTCGCGTGGTCAATCAAATGAAGGCCGGAAACAAAGCTGTTTTTAAGGGAAAATCATCTCTAGGAACAAATACGATAGATACATTTTCATTAAAGGGTTTCACTAAAGCGTACAAAGCCATTAATTCGGCTTGTGGACGCAAATAACGATGAAAGAATTAGTCGGATTATCCAGACAAGAACTTTTGGATGAGATTATTGATATAAAAGAAAAACCTTTTCGCGTCAAGCAAATATGGCAATGGATTTACAACAAAGGCGTTATAGATTTTTCAAAAATGACAACCTTATCCAAAGGGCTTCAACAAAAATTGCAAGAAAATTATACTATTACACACCCCACAAGAGTTGTTGAAAAAACGGCATCAGACAAAACTCGAAAATGGCTTATGCGCTTTTCGGACGGAAACGAAGTTGAAACAGTATATATTCCTGAAGAAGATCGAGGTGCCGTTTGCCTTTCGACTCAAATAGGGTGTGCTCAAGGGTGTAAATTTTGTCATACGGGCACACAAAAAATGCTACGTAATTTAACAGCGGGGGAAATTGTCGGTCAATTCATGTCGGCACGAGATAGCTATGGAGAATGGCCTTCTCTAACTGATGAAACGCGCTACTTATCGAATATCGTTGTCATGGGAATGGGGGAACCATTGTATAACTATGACAATTTAGTCAAGGCCATTCGCATTATTACAGATGGAGAAGGATTAGCTATATCCAAACGCCGCATCACTGTTTCAACAGCGGGGATGGCAGAAAAGATTCCGAATCTCGCAACGGATTTAGGTGTTAAACTTGCAGTCAGTCTTCACGCACCCAACGACGATATTCGGAATGAAATTATGCCTATCAATCGAAAATATCCTTTAAAAGATTTGATACAAGCTTGTAAATATTATCAACAACTTTCAGAACGGCGTCAATACATCACGATGGAATACGTACTTATCAAAGGGATCAATGATTCTGTCGAAAATGCAAAAGAGCTCATCTCTTTAGTCAAAGGTTTGGAAGTTAAATTTAATTTAATTCCGTTCAATCCCTGGGAAGGATGCAATTTTCAACCCTCATCTCGCAACGCTATTTACCGATTTGCAAAAATTTTAGAAGACGCTTACTTCCCTGCCCCCATTCGTCAAACAAGAGGACAGGAAATTATGGCGGCTTGTGGACAATTAAAATCTGTCTCTAGTCAAAGGAAAGAAGGCGCCTTATTAAATTGATAGGCCTCCTTCAATAAATTCAAATATTGAATATGACGCAACAATTCTTGTCTTCCTAATTCGCAATGCGTTGTTGATAGTAATTTTTGTACCTTTTCCAAATCTTTTAAAACGATTTCTTGTTTGATTTTATCAAGTTTTTGACCAAATGCCAACACAGAACAAATATTGCGCCGAATTTCTGCAATACCAGAAGAAACTAAATAACATACCGGATCTTGCCCTTCATTATAGATCCATAAAGCGCCACATGTAACCGATAAAAATAAAGGTGCTCGATTTTTTAAAATCATCACACCGCCCATATTTGTTGGAATTAAAATTTTGTCTGCAACAGTTTCTACAATAGGATGAGTTATTCCTATCAAATTAAAATTCATTTTACCCTCGACTTTAAGAGATTCAGAGATTTTTTTCATTTTCTTTTGCCTTAAACTCTTTTGCTTTCAACTCTGCTTGTGCCAAAGTACCAACCATAAAGAAAGCTTGTTCTGGCCAATCATCACATTGTCCGTCAACAATCGCTTTAAAGCCTTTAATTGTCTCTATTAAAGGGATAAAACTCCCCTTTTGTCCCGTAAACGTTTCAGCTACGCAAAAAGGTTGGGTCAAAAATCTTTGGATTTTTCGGGCTCTTGAAACGGTCAATTTCTCTTCAGAAGAAAGTTCACCAACACCCAAGATAGCAATAATATCCTGCAAAGATTTATACGTTTGTAAAATTTTTAAAACATCTTGAGCCACTCGATAATGTTCACTACCTACAATTTCCGAACACAAAATACGACTTGACGATTCTAACGGATCAACAGCAGGATAAAGCCCTTGTGCGGCGATAGTTCGGCTTAACACCGTCGTTGCATCAAGGTGTGAAAACGTCGTCGCAGGGGCAGGATCTGTTAAATCATCGGCGGGAACATAAACGGCTTGGACTGAAGTAATAGAACCATGCTTAGTTGAAGTAATACGTTCTTGTAATTCCCCCATATCCGTCGCTAATGTGGGTTGATAACCCACTGACGACGGCATGCGGCCTAACAAAGAAGAGACTTCCGCTCCTGCCTGAGTAAAACGAAAAATATTATCAACAAAGAACAAAACATCTTGTCCTGCATAGTCACGAAAATATTCTGCCACAGTTAAGCCAGTCAACGCCACCAAAGACCTTGCTCCAGGAGATTCGTTCATCTGCCCAAAAACTAAAGTAGCTTTAGATTTTTTTCCTTTTAAATCAATCACACCACTTTCTATCATGGCCGTATACAAATCATTTCCTTCTCTTGTCCGCTCTCCAACACCGGCAAAAACAGAATAGCCGCCATGCTGTTTGGCAATACTATTAATCAATTCCATAATAATTACTGTTTTCCCAACACCAGCACCGCCGAATAAACCTATTTTTCCACCTTTCGCATAAGGACAAAGCAAATCAATCACTTTTATCCCCGTCACCAACACAGAAATTTCCGAAGATTGTTCGATAAATTCTGGAGCCAAACGATGAATTGGCATATGAATGTCAGACAAAATTGGACCTCTGCCATCCAAAGGATCTCCAGTAACATTCATAATTCGTCCTAAAGTGGGATCCCCAACGGGGACGGATATCATCTTTTGCGTATTCACGACTTCTTGTCCTAAAAACAATCCATCAGTTGAACCCATTGAAAGACATCGTACAATTGAATCTTCCAATAATTGAGCTACCTCTAACGTTAACAATCCATTTTCTTGTACAACATGCAACGCCGTTAACAATGGTGGCATTTCACCTAAAGTAAATTGAACATCTATCACAGATCCAACAATACTAACAATTTTCCCATTTTTCTTTTGTGACATTATGCACCTCCCTGTGCGCCAGAAATTATTTCTATCAAATTTTGTGTAACAATCTCTTGACGCTTACGATGATATTTTTTTTGTAACATTTGCATCATTTCTTCAGCATTTCTAGATGCATTATCCATTGCCATTAGTCGTGAAGTGCTTTCAGACGCCTTTGATTCTAACAAAATTTTATAAATGCAAGACCCCACATACGTCGGCAAAATATCTTCCAACATTTTTTGTAAATTAGGTTCATAATCATAAGCTTCCACAGGTCTTGTTGATTCTTTTTCCAAATTATCCATTTCTATGTTTTGCAAGGGTGATTGAAGGATCTTTCCCCCTACCGCTTGTAATAACAACGTAGCTTTTCTAGTTAACTTCTTTTTATTTGGATCTTTTTTCGTTTCAACAATACTTACTGTATTCAGGTCCATCCATTGTTTCCATCGATTTTCTGGATTAAAAGAATCAACAGGAATTAACTGTGATACAATGGATTTTTGTTCAGTTATTGATTGGAATTGGCTGTAGACAAGCAAGCATACATCAAACAAATCTCTAAAAAAAGAAACAATCACAGCGTGGGATAATTTTTGAGCATTATCTAACGTAGAATTATTGTCTTTTTCTTGCATAATATGAACATTTAATTCGGGATGTTTATATTGAAGTAACTCGCCTCCTTTACGCCCAAAGCAAAGCAACATAACTTGCTTGTCTTGGGATTTTAAATAGGCGATTAAACGTTCCACTTGGTTAATAAGTGCTTGGTTAAATTGTCCACACAACCCTTCGTTAGATAAAATAGCCACAATTAAAAAAGTTTTTTCCTTTTCTCTGCCTTTCAACAATAAAGGCATAGAAATTTTATCGTCATTTATTTTGTTCAACACACTCACGGCTCGCACCAAACGTCGAATCATTCTGTCAATTTCACCTGCATAAGCGTATGCTTTTACCAAATTCAAATGGGCTTTTCTTAATTTAGAAACAGAAATAATCTTCATTGCCGACGTCATTTTCATTGTTGACGCAACGATCTTAATACGCGTACGAAGTTGTTTTAATCCATTCATATTTGATTTTTCTTTTCAATAAAAGACTCCACAAAATCTTGAATAACCCGAGACAATTCCTTTTCTATCGGCTCAACCATTTTGGCATCGCAAGACAAAGCTTTCAACAATTCTGGATATTCCAAAGCAATATATTCTTGTAATTGTTCTTCAAACATGATGACATCTTTCGGATCTAACAAAGACAAAAATCCATGCACCACAGTAAAGATAGCAATAATTTCCTGTTCAAAACTTAACGGGGCATGCAATTTTTGTTTCAATATTTCGGTAATTTGAACCCCTTGTTTCAATAAAGATTGGCTTGAATTATCTAAATCAGAGGAAATTTGAGAAAAAGACAACATTTCGTAATATTGAGCTAAACTCAACTTTAACGATGCCGATAATTCACCCAAAACAGGACATTGTGCTCTTGATCCCACGCGACTAACTGACAGTCCTACATTCACTGCTGGACGAATTCCTTCGTTAAACAAACTGTTTTCAAGAAAAATCTGACCATCTGTAATGGAAATAATATTTGTCGGGATATAGGCGGATACATCTCCTTCTTGCGTTTCAACAACTGGGATAGCCGTTAATGACCCACCACCCTTACTTTTACTCATCATAGCAGAACGTTCCAAAAGTCTAGCGTGAAGATAAAAAATATCGCCTGGATAGGCTTCTCGCCCAGGGGGGCGTTTTAACAACAACGAAATTTGACGATAAGCATTTGCATGTTTAGATAAATCATCATAAAAAACAACAGCATGCATCCCATTATCACGAAAATATTCGCCCAATGTGCACCCTGTAAAGGGTGCTAAATATTGCAAGGATGCTGAAGCTGAAGCACTTGCCGATACAACGGCCGTATAGGACATTGCTCCATATTTTTGCAATGTTCGCACAACATCGGCGACGGTAGAAGTCTTTTGTCCGATAGCAACATAAATACAAAACAATTTATCCGATTTTTTTATGGCCTTATCATTGCGTTCTCTTTGGGCGATAATAGAATCCACAATCAGCGCCGTTTTCCCCGTTTGCCTATCCCCCACAATAAGCTCTCTTTGTCCCAAGCCAATAGGAATCAATGCATCTATAACCTTTATCCCAGTCTGAAAAGGTCTGTAAACAGGCTGGCGATCAACAACCCCAGGAGCGGAAGCTTCCAATGGTTTTTTATCTGTAAAAGCGATTTCTCCATTGCCATCAATAGGTCGCCCCAATGCATCAATAACACGTCCCATCAATGACATTCCGACTGGAACTTGAATAACGCTTCCTGTTTGAAAAACTAAATCTCCTTCAATTAATTGGGTATAATCACCCAAAATCACGACATCCACATACGAAGGGTTCAAATTCAAAACGATTCCTTGGATATGATGTGGAAAACGGACAAGTTCACCAGATTTAATTTGACGCATCCCGGCCACACGCGCGATACCGTCTTTGACAGAAATAATAACGCCAAAACGCTCCATTTTTGGTTTTAATTCTTGAGAAGCAAGTAATTCCTTAATCAAGTTTTCAAAAGCATCCAAAGATAAATCTGATAAAGAGATGTTTCCTAACGCTTTTTGCAATAATGTCAACTTTCGTTGTACAGAAACATCAATCAAACAAGAACGAAT
>CAZXTR010000006.1:30593-32105 GCA_964643615.1 uncultured Lactobacillales bacterium
ATTCCATAAAAATCAAGGAATGAAAAATTCCTTTAGAGCGGATTCAGAACACGCGCTCCTTTTTAAAAAGAAAACACATAACCATTAATTGCACTTAGCATAAGTGAAACCAAGTAAAAAAACAGAGCGGATTTTATTTTGGGAAAGGGTCTTTTGGCGCTTTCTTTTGGTATACATCCTTTGCTTCATCAAAACGGATTTGCCCTACCTGCCGAAATTTTTTGGACGAATCCACGAAATCTGAAACTCCATTAGCAACATTATGAACGAAAGCTACTATTTTATTTTTAATTACAAAAGGAACTTGCTGTGGCGGGACACGCCCAACAAACCAAAACAAAGCCAAAACGATAGAAATGAAAACAGTCCACTTAAACAAACCGGTAAAAAATTCTTTTACTTGCATAGTTCTATCTCCATAAATTATGTTTGTTTTTTTAATAAGTTACCTTATAATAAAACAAACTGCAAATATTTCAAACAGAGAAAACGTTGGTAGAAAAAATTATACAAATAGAAGGCATCAACATTACATTTACTCGAAAAAGTAAATCTAAATTCATTCGCTTAAGAATCGAAAAAAAAACTGGGACACCGATAGTCAGCATGCCATTTTTTTGCCCCCTAGATACGGCAAAAACTTTTGCTATCGCGCACATCGTATGGATAAAAAAACACATAGAATCAAAACCACGACAAATTTTATTTAAAGATAAAGATTGCATTTCTTTATTGGGGCAACAAGTAACGATTTGTCACAGGCCATCAGACAGATCTGGTGTTCGTCAAGAACAAGCCTTTCTTTTTGTATCAGGGAAAGTCGAACATTTGCATCGGCGCGTTACTGACTTTATTAAACAACAAGTCAAAGATTACGCGACTATTCACGCAAAATCGTTAGCTTTAAAGCAACATAAAAAGATCTTTGCAATCAGCGTCAAAGACACCACATCTAGATGGGGCAGTTGTTCGACTTCTGGGCGTTTATCTTTTTGCTGGAGATTAGGCTTGGCCCCATTGTTTGTATTGGACTACGTTATTGCACATGAAGTCGGTCACTTAACACAAATGAATCATTCTTGGCTTTTTTGGCAAAACGTTGCGCAAATCGCTCCCGAATCAAAGAAAGCAGAAAAATGGTTAAAAAATCATTCTAAAGATTTAAATCAATACCGTTAAAAATTTTATTTTTTTTGTTGTATCAGCAAAAAAAATCTTTTACTATGGTTAGGAATGAAAGGTGGAGGAGTCTATGTTTTTTTGGTTAACGGTTTTAACCTTTTTAGCTGGATTGTTAATGTATTCGCTTCATCCCAAAAGTGATCGAATGGAAACATTGGATAAACCAAGAGCAGACGCACTAGTCGTTCCATTTATTGCACAACACGTTGCAGCACTACAGGCGGTTTCTCAACCGCATGAAGATGTTTCTGAACCGTTGTATGCCTCTCAAATGGCTCTAACACAAACAGAAAGTGGGGAACTCTCCCTTTTTGAGAAAATACCAGAAAC
>CAZXTR010000006.1:32205-33330 GCA_964643615.1 uncultured Lactobacillales bacterium
GCAGGAAAAGACTTTCAACCAAGCTCAACTTGCGCTATTGACACAACACGGTATCAGGATGTTTACGTCCCTACCGCTTTTACAGCGCTGACAGGTTGTAATGAAAACATCATTATTTGCATTTCACGGTTATTTGCAACTTATGATACAAGCACGTCTCCAGCAACTATAATACGGCCAGAATAAAAATTTTAAACAAAAGAAAGGCATGATTTCATGACACAAAAAATAACGCAGCGACAACAAGAAAAGGGCTCTTTACTTGTAGAAGTATTGGCTGTTTTGGGGTTAATAGCTCTTATCACGCCATTAATTTATCAACAAATCAACCGCCGAAACGAAGATATTTCGGCAGCGAACATTGCCACCGAAATCCGATCGGTTAAAGATGCAGCATCCGCTTATGTTATGGCATATGAAGGGAGTATAGCAGACGTAGACTGCGAGTTATTGGATGAAGACGGGAAGTACGACGAAACCGAAACAGTAATTAAACTCTGTGGGTGTTATGATGCCAACTGCGAGGACCCAACAACTCTTCAAGAGTTCTATCTTGGTTCAGCAGAGACCTTAGGAGATTATAAAGTCTGTTTTTATGGCAAAACAGTTCCCACATCATCTGCAGGCATTTATCGTCCTGCTATTTTTGCAATTGTATATAGCGACGGCTACGATAATCTTAGGCGAGCATCGCAAATTGCCGAACTGGTTGGGTTAGATGCTGGGATTAAATTAGGCGGTACTGATGGCTCTGTTAATGGTATGGACGGGACTTGGAAGTTAGAAGGATCACTACTACCGACAGGTGATGACGAAATTGCCGACTTTGCCGTTGTAGCCACCACTGCTTTTGATACAGTAATGAGTACAACAATATTGTCAAATCTAGACATTAATCATTTAGAAACAGATTCTGTTAAAACAACAACTGGGATTGCCAGCCGGCTTCACGCTCAAGAATTCTTTTCCGTCGGTGGTGAGTGTATTGAAGAAGTTGCAGGAGACTCAAAAATTCTTGATAACGAGGGAACATGCTCGCCTGTGTTTGTTGTGAATAATAATGGGGAAGTTATATTAAATGAAACGGCAAAAATAACAACTAACAAAAGCGAACCACTTCTAGAG
>CAZXTR010000007.1:0-30129 GCA_964643615.1 uncultured Lactobacillales bacterium
GGGATTGCAACACACTCTTGCCCGCAACAAGCTTCTCCACCGCCACACGCTTCAAAACAAAAATTCTCAACACTTTCACCTGTTTGGCTAAAAAGGAAAACAACTATTACTGTTCCTTCTCCGTTTTCACTTGTGCAAAGTGTCGAAGCATTCGTTCCATTATATTTGACAGAAACTTCACCTCTCATAGTCCCAACAAGAAGCTGCTCTTTGTCAGACATCTTCATAATATGTTTACAAACGCCAGAAGGAACATTTTCAACATCAATAACAAACTCACCATTAGTACGTTTATATACCTCCATCGGGTAGCCCATCATCGTTGTGCGAGAATAGGCTTCCATCTGAACCTCAATATACCCTTCTTCAACCTCAATCGACGAAAAAGCTTCGTTTGTCACAAGCTCTGTTCGCAAAATCATGACATCTTTGACAGTTTCGTTAGCGCGATTTTTATTCGTCGCAAATTGATAGGCTGCTAATCCACCAATGGACAGCACACCAACAACAGCCAACACACCAAGCATTTCAATCATAGAACGCCCAGTATACGCACGTCGAAAAAATTTAAACATAGCAAACTCCCTTGCGACTAAAGATAACTTTTCGTTATCTTAACAACAACAAAAAGAGCAGGTCAACACTTTTTTATTTTTTAATTTGCTTTTCGGGTTCTTGCAATAAATAGCCCCGTCCCCAAATGGTACCAATGTAATCTTCACCACCCGTTGCTTTTTCCAATTTTTTACGCAACTTACACACAAAAACATCAATAATTTTCAATTCGGGCTCGTCCATTCCACCATACAAATGATTTAAAAATTGTTCCTTGCTTAACGTCGTTCCTTTTCTTAAAGCTAATAATTCCAAAATGGAAAATTCCTTGCCCGTTAAATGTACCATCTTGCCATCAACAGAAACCGTTTTAGAATCTAAATTAATTTCCAAACGACCCACAGTGATCGCCGATTTCGAATGCCCTTGAGAACGACGTACAATTGCCCGAATCCTTGCGATTAATTCGGCTTTATCAAACGGCTTTGTCAAATAATCGTCAGCCCCGTCCATAAAGCCCCGCACTTTTTTGTCCGGCGCCGATAACCCCGATAAAATAAGAACGGGCGTTGCCACCTTGGCCGAACGGAGCTTTTTCAAAACTTCGAAACCATCCATATCCGGCAACATCAAATCCAAAATAATAATATCGTGATCGTAAAAACGACCGATTTCAATGCCTTCTTCCCCAAAATTAGAAACATCCACAACCATGCCTTCCTTAGACAAGATCATATTAATGTTTTGAGCCATAGATTTATCGTCTTCAACCAATAACACACGCATAATTTCCTCTCTTCCGTCTATTTTAACAAAGATTAATTTTAAGTTAATTTCTTTTTAAAATAAAGGCAAGGAAAAAGTGAAATAATTTTACTTTAATTTAAAGCGCGAACTGTTTTGTTTTTACATTCACAACAAAAAAGAACTTTTTGCTTGACTCTTATATGAAAAACCCATAGAATTTTATTTCTTACAAGAAAACGATTAAAAATGGTGGAATAAATGGCAAAATCGGCAACAATACAAATCAGGCTTGAAGCGACAGATGGTTCGGGTCATTTTTATGTGGCAAAGAAAAATCCGCGAACAAAACCCGAAAAAATGAAAGTACGTAAATATAATCCAAAAACGCGCAAACATACTGAGTATACGGAAAAGAAAATAAAATAAAAAAAGGCTCTGTTTACCAGAGCTTTTTTATTTACTTGCACCCTTTTAAAAAAATACCTATATTAGATTCAAGTTATTTACATTAAGGAGAAAAAAATGACTTGGGATAATTTTAAAGTAGAAACATTCGAACCCGCAGGCGCGCAAATCAACGAAGGATTGCGCGTTTATATGCGAAAAGTATACGCTTACATGGCGGGGGGATTAGGGGTATCGGCACTTTGCGCATTTTTAGGATCAAAACCTCCGCTTATGTATTTTTTCCACAGGGTCACGGAAACAGGCGCTCTCGCTCCCACATGGTTTGGGATTATTTCCTTGTTTACAATAATTGCTATGATTTTTATGTTTCATTCAGCAATTGGAAAATTAAACGTCCAAAAAGCTCAAACTATTTTTTGGTGTTTTGTCGCTTTGCTTGGGTTTTCGCTATCGAATATTATACTCGTTTATTCCGGGGCATCATTGTTTTCAACATTTTTAGTCACTTCAGGAGCATTTGCAGGGTTAAGCCTTTACGGCTATACAACACAAAAAGATTTAACACCTTGGCGGTCTTTTTTGGTAATGGGCGTAGTTGGGTTATTTTTGGTTATACTTGTCAATTTATTTTTACAAAATTCGGCGTTAAATTACGCCCTATCCGCAATTGGCGTATTTGTCTTTGCCGGCATGACCACCGTTGACACACAAAGGATTAGACAATTATACAATGATGCAAACACCCAAGAAATGGTACAAGCATTGGCAATTTCTGGGGCGTTGTCTTTATTTTTAGATTTTATCAATTTAATGCAATTTTTGCTTACGTTTATGGGCGATTCTCGAGAATAGAAGTAAAATAGAAAAAAAGAGGGACATTAAACGTTCCTCTTTTTTAATTTTATCTGACACTTTCAATATTTGTAAATTTTTTTACTTTTATCTATTGACTAAAAGCGATTCTTTAAGATAGAATGTTTTTGTTGAATGCTATAAAAGGTTCAACTTGGGTAAAAAACCCTTGTCTGCCAAAATGGGGACAAAAAGTCGTGTTGCTAAAGATGAAAGGATATGACAAATGACAACGAAACAAATGGTTATTCCTGTTTTACAGGAAAATTCTCTTTCTTTATATTTACGCGAAATAACGAAATTTCCCATGTTAGACCCAGAAAAGGAATACATGCTGGCAAAACGTTATCAAGAATATCAAGATTTAAACGCTGCACATGAATTAACAACCTCACACTTACGTTTGGCGGCAAAGGTAGCTTTATCGTTCAGGCATTACGGCCTTCCATTGGCCGATTTAATCAGCGAAGCCAACATCGGATTAATGCAAGCAATTAAAAAATTTGATCCAGACAAAGGATTTAGATTATCAACTTATGCTATTTGGTGGATTAAAGCATCTATATCGGATTTTATTTTGAAATCATGGTCTTTAGTTAAAATCGGGACGATTGCCGCACAAAAAAGGTTATTTTATAACTTGGGAAAAATTAAATCAAAATTAGGAATTTACCAAAACACGGCCATTGATTCGGAAACCGTACAAAAAATTTCCCAACAATTGGATGTCTCTGAAAAAGATATACGAGACATGGAACAACGATTATATGGTGACGTATCTTTGAATGAAATTATACACGACGATTCGGAAACGGAACGCCAATCTTTGTTAACAGATGGATCAGAGACAATTGAAACCATCCTAAGCGAAAAACAAGAAAAAGCTATTCGCAACAAAACATTGGCTTTAGCAATTGGCTTGTTAAACGAAAGGGAACAAGAAATTGTCAAGGAGCGTTTTTTAAACGAAACGCCTGCTACGTTAGAAGACTTGGGCAAAAAATTCAACATCAGCCGAGAACGCGTTCGGCAAATAGAATCAAAAGCCTTTAGCAAAATATCTTCGTATATGCATGCGCACACTTAATAAGGGTATAGTGGCGGAATTGGTTGTTTCTTTTTCTTTAACGAACGACGTACGATAAAAAAGGCTAACCCTGCCACAAAGATACCCCCTGTCAATCCTATAGCAAAAAACAATAAATTATTTTCCTTTGCATATGGATTTTCCAGCAAAACGGTTTTTTGTGTAGCATCTTCTTGAGATAATGACAAAGTTTGTGCGGGCGCCGTTATTAACGGCAAAGGCGTTACAGCCGGATTTTCTAGCACATTTAAAGCAACCCCATCGACCTTATTTTTTCTTTCTTGATTAGTCGTCACGTCAAACCATTCAATGGATAAAGGGGGGATGACAACTGTCCCACTTTTCATCGGCACAATAACAAAGGATTGTTCTAACAAACCACTAATACCATTCCCATCGGTATAATTTTCTTTTTTTCCGTTGTCGGGATAAACCTTAAAATCCGCCGACGCAGACATTGTCAATTCGGGGATTCGGTTGACGGGGGTCCCTTTCGCAATAATTGTCACTTTACGAGTAATCGCTTCCCCTACTCTAATATTGTTTGTCGACGGCGAAAAAGTTTCCGAAATTTTCACATTTGAAGAAGGAAACCACCATTTCCTTTTCATAAATCCAGGGCGTGGACGCACGGTAATAGAGACAGGATCTGTTTGAACAAAAACTTCCCTTGTGTTAGAAGGGATCCCTGGAAAAATCAAATTTTCATCAAAGCCAAAAGGAAACATATTCGAAGATACGCCTCTTTGTTGTTGGGAAATCAAACCACGAAAAGAAACTGGAGGAATAACAAACCGCCCTTCTTTAGATGGGAAAAGAACGAATTGACGTGTTAATTGACGATAAATTTTGCCTTTTTCTTCCACAGAATTCATTTTATCATCACCAACAGGTTGTAATTCAGCCCACTCCAAAGACGGAGCAGAAAAATCACCTTCCGTTAACCCGGCACGGTCAAAGAGAGAAACCGTATAAATGATTTCTTGTCCTTCAAAAACTTCCTTTGGGGTCACTTCAGCGCGAATAAATAAATCTTGCTGACCCCCCAGTGTCGCTGACGAAGATGCAGGATGAACAATCAATGTCACGGGGTTTGTTTTTTCCTTTCCCCATATCAAAGAAGGAACTGTAATATCTCCACTTTTCAAAGGAATTAAATTCACCATAATACTATATTGTGTCGTCATTACACCATTGACAAGAGATGTGTTTTGGACAGTTCCCTGCCCCCCCAATACAAAATCTTTTTTTAAAATCGAAAAATCGGGGCTTCCAGATAAAGGCCTATCCGAACTAATACGCAACTCGACACTTTGACCTTGAGTAATAACAGGGGGGCTAAATTGAGCAGTCACACCAGCAACTGCCGATAAGGAAACCAAATAAAAACCACATAAAAAAAGACTTTTTTTCATTTTAATTGCCCTTGATATTGTTGATGTAGACGATACTTTAACAAACGTCCAGGATTATTTTCCACCCGATTAAACCATTCTTGTTGTTTTTGTTTTTGCTCAGAAAGAGGTGCCGATTTTTCCACTGATTCAGACTGACTTGTATCAGACAGATTAGGAACAGGCTGAGCATTTGATTGTTTTTTTTCGGATTTTGGCTGAACATCATTTGATTGCTCTAAAGAATCATTTTGCGGGGTTGGCGACGAATTTGATGCACTAGATTCTGTTTTATCAAGCGAAGTTTGTTGACTTTGTTCATTGCTATTCGTATCCGATTGAGGTTGGGTATTTTTTTGTTGATCGTTTGCGGAGTTTTGTTGTTGTGAATTATTTTGCAAAGACGCAGAATCTTTTGAATCATCACCTTTTTGATCAGAAGAGGCCGATTCAGATTTTTGCTGTTGTTGTTTCAAAAGGTCTAAATTAAACAAAGCATCACTATGCTGAGGGTTAATGTCCAATGCCTTTTCATACGACGTAATTGCCTTTTCCACATTCCCCGCTAAAGCATACGCATTGCCTAAATTATAAAAACCGTCATCCGAAGCATCTTTGGAAAAATAATCTATTGCTGACAAATAATTACCAGCACGATACGCTGCAACCCCTTTTTGATTTGATTGATAAATTTGTTGTTCTCCTCGAAGCCATAAAGAATTTGCCCGAACAGGAGAAGCAGTCAAAACAACAATTAACATAACCCAAAAAACGCCTCGACGAAAAAGAAACAAGAAAAAAGGTAGCGCCAAAGCGACCAAATAAATGCCAATATCTTGATAAATTTTAATAGTTGAATCTTTTTTTTGAATTGTTCCTATTTCATTACTCGGTAATAAATATTGCAAATCAGAAGAATCTAACGAAGCAAATGAAAATAATGCCCCTTGTGATAACGCTGATGGGTCAAGCGAACCCATCACCGGTACTCCTTTTTTTTGTTCCCAAAATTGACCATCTGATAATTTCATCGGCATTTTTTCGGCGTGACCAAAACCCAATATAGAAACGGAATATGCCGAATCTGCCACTGTTTTCATCAACGTTTTTTCATCAGCAATCCCTGCTGTAATTAATAAAATGCGCCCCGAAGTCAATCCGCTTTGACGCAACAATTGACCCGCTTGAACAATGCCTAAATCTGGTCTACTACCCAATGCAGGACGAACATCCAAAGTTACTGTAGGCAAAATATTTTGAAATAACGCGGAATCTTTTGACAAAGGCAGTGCCATATACGCCTTTTCATCTACCATCACAAATCCAATTAATGTTTCTTTTTGAGATTTCAAAATATCGTAAATTTTCAATCGTGCTTGAAAAATCTTCTCCTCACTCATCGCGGGCGACATATCCAAAACGACAACCAAACCTTTTTCATTTTGCGCCGTTTGCACTGTAGTTTTATAAAATGCTGGCCCTGCCATCGCAATTGACAAAATACTCCATACGAACAGCAACGAAATAAATCCTTTTTTTAGACCAGGCATATTCATTTTAACCATTACATGGGGCAAAAGATGCGCATCACACACAAACCTCCAAGCGCTAGCGAAAAAGCCTCTTTTATATTTTTTCCACAAAAAAAACAAAGGCAATAATAATAAAATTAACCACCAAGGACGTAAAAATATCATTTTTTAAACTCCTTTAGCCAAAAACCCAACGCTAATAAAATTAGCGTTACCCCTAAAGGATAATAAAATAATTCTTTAATGGGACGCAACATTTCCTTCGTACTTTCAACAGGCTCTAATTGGTCCAATTGTTGATAGATGCGTTGCATGTCTTGGGTTGTTTTAGCACGAAAATATTGTCCCCCTGTTTCGTTCGCAATTTTAGTTAACAAAGCCTCGTCTAAATCAGCCGAAGGATTAAACATTTGCGAACCGAAAAAAGAAGGCACCATCATTTCATCGGCGCCAACACCAATAGTATAAATTTTTACACCCATTTCTTTGGCAATAAGCAAAACTTCTTCAGGATGTATTTGCCCTGCATTTGCAAAACCATCCGAAATCAAAATTATAACTTTTGAAGATGCAGGAATATCTTTCATGTTTTTTAACGCCAACGCCAAAGCGTCTCCCATTGCCGTACGCGATCCAGCAATACCCAAATTCACTTCTTGCAACATCGAACGCGTTGTCACAAGATCAGACGTTAATGGAACATAAACATAAGCCTCCTCCCCAAACAAAACGAGACCTACTTGGTCACCTTGTCGCTTTGTTAAAAAATCATCAGCTAGCACTTTTACCATATCAAGACGTGTTATTTTTTGGGGACCTAAAGAAAAATCTCGGCTAGACATAGAATCAGAAACATCTAAAACCAACATCAAATGACGATATTCTGATGGAATAAATTGCGGATCTCCAATAAACAAAGGACGCATCAAAGCACCCACAAAAAAAACCCAAGATAAAAGAAAAATTAACGAAAAATGAGACATAAAAGCCGTTTTTCGTCCTTGAACTTTTTGACGCAACGGTTCAAAAAAAGGCACCCACAACGCTTCGGGTTCATGCGCAAGGATGCGCGACGAACGCCACAAGTGCCGAACCAACCAGGGCAAAGGTAATGCCAAAATAGCAAAAGGCCACATAAAATTAAACATGAACAACCCCTTTTATCTTAATATAAGTATTTTCTGCTTTTTTGAAAAGAGTCTTCGTCAAAAAATCTATTCAAAAACGTTACGAATAACACCCGGGGTCAAAAGACTGGACGGAGAAAAGCTCACCTCGGGGTTTCGTAGCACACCAAGGACATGAAAAGAAAGTCCTATCAAACCACCTCCTTCATCTCCTACAAAAACGCGACCAACAAACGGGATTTTACCAAGTAAACTATTAATCAGATAGGCCGGAATAACGCTTCCTTTTAAATCAATTGTATCCATGGTAATTGTTCCTTTGAACGTCAAACCCAAATCCGTCCCAGAAGCTACACCATCTTTGATTGTCAATACATGTTGCGAAGAAAATTCAAAAGGAATATTTGCTTTTTTAAAATCAATCGTATCATTTGAAAATGCGTTTAAAATCCCTAAAATAGTCGCAGCTTTCATCAAAAAAGAAACATCTGTTAGTTGATATTTTTTCACAGACAAAATCCCATTAAGCTCACCTTTTGAATTTTGTTCTATATCGGATTTTAAAACGCCTCCTTTAAAATGCTCTGTTACCCCCATGATTTTTAAGATGTGCCCTATATCCGGTGAAGAAACGTACAGATCTTTACCTTTTACTAAGTCGGCGGACAAATAATTTTCATTTGCTTTGGCATACACATTTATTTTATGCCACAAACCTTTGTTTTTTTCCAATTCGATAGAAACTTGTTCAAAAGGTTGCTTTGATAAAAATAATTTTTTTAAATAAGCAGAAATTTGAATCTGTGAAGGGACGATTTTCAACGACTTATTTTCTTGCTCGTCTTTCGATTTAAGCCATTCATGATGAACAAAGCCAGATATATCTAAACTATCCCCATCAATTGATAAGGAAAAAGATTTTTTATCTTTTTCCGAAAACAATATCGATGCTTGCGTTTTTGGGGCACGCACAACAGGCAAATGTAAAATTGTACCTTGAGAAAGCTCGGCATTCCCTCGAATTTCGACATTTTCTTTAGGAACAAGAAAGGAAAACAAAGGCATTTGCAATAAATCACCATCTTTAAAAATGAATTGGACCTCTGCCGACGCCGCTTGATTGGCCTTTTTAGTATAAGACAAAGGCCATAGAGCAACTT
This sequence comes from uncultured Lactobacillales bacterium, assembly GCA_964643615.1. GTDB lineage: Bacteria > Pseudomonadota > Alphaproteobacteria > CAAHEQ01 > UBA3637 > CAZXTR01. The sequence continues at coordinate 8,863 of CAZXTR010000007.1, forward strand.
CAGAGGCCATTAAGTCCGTCTTTATGTTAATTTGAGAAATACCAGAATTATATTGTTGTAAAGATAAATCAGCGCGAAGGTTTCCTTTAATAAGACCTTCAAAGAAGGGATTATAAGATTGCAATAATTGTCCATCAAATACAGAATTAATTTGACAAGCAGTTTCAAATTTTGACGTATCTTTAAAGTTTTTTTGACACGACGCTGTTGCTGAAATTTTATCATCAAATAAAGCTGTCCCCGTTATTTTTAAACCATCATTATTGACAAATAAATTGAATTGCCCTTTGTTCAAAAGAAAAGACGTCGATGGAGCAGGTGTTGAAACATCTGATAAATCAGCATTCACAGAAACTTGAATATCTTCAGCTTCTAAATCCTTTTCACCAGAGATGGGGAAATCCAACATCACCGCCACATCACCTGTACCATGTGTCTTTTTGGGGTTAATTTCAAAATCATCTGCAAAATAAAGAGGAGGCGAATTAATCACTTCCAACGCTTGGGATATTGGACCAACCGCCTGAATTTCCATATGTGCAAACGGATCATCTTTGTCCACATCGGTAAAATTTAATACAGCACTTTTTAATTTTAAATCCCCGATATGGCCTTGCGTTGCATCAATATCAACTCGGTTTAACTGCAAAGTCACCTGCCCATCAACATTTTCGACAGCAGGCATTGTGTCAACATAACGCACTGTTGCGCCTTTAACTTGCAGCACGCCCATAACTTTCAACAACTTTTCCCCAAACAGCGTCAAAACAAAATGAGAATTTGTCACCATACCTTTGTGAATATTATTTTTCACCCAATTATACGCATTTGGACCCAAGCTAGACGGCCAAACATCTGGCACCAAGTCAATAGGCATTTGCGTCACATCTGCCGTCACAACAGTATGTACAAAACCAAAACGCCGAGAGTCTAAAAAATCGCCAATTCCCTGAATATCAACAGCAACATTCGCTGTCGACCCTCTTACTTCTAAAAAGGATTGCGAAATAAGCAAACTTTCCAATGCAGGGGTAAAGGCTCCTTTTAACAAGGTATGGTGAACCGGATAGGTAATATCTAAAGGCTTTGGCAAATAAACATTTCCTTTTTCATTCGACGTTATTTCAAAAGAAAGAGATTCGACCACGTGACGAGGATTTCCTTTTTTATTCAAATTAAGCTGACCTTGAACATGCCCATCAACATTCAATTGAAACCCACCAATCAAATCAGAAAAAAAACGAAATTCAGGTAATTTTAGGTTTTTAAAAGCACCATCAAAAGTCAATATTTTGCTTCTTTGATGATAAAATCCATCCAATTTAACTAGGGAAGATAGTGTGCCCCCCCCTATTTGAACAACGCTTTTAACCGAAGCATCATCTGCCCAATTTCTTTTTAACAAAAAATCTACCCGAGACAAGTTGAATGGTTCTTGCCCTTTGCGCTCCAAAGTAACCTGACCTTCTTCAATAACAATATCCTCCAAAGACAATATCGTAGGTAACAACGCATCAAAAGATTGATCAGAAGAGGAAACAAATGAAGATTTTGAATCGTCTGGGTTTAAAATTAAGGACAAATAAGGTCGATTCAATTCCACAGAAGTCGGAACAAATTCTCCGTTTAATAACCTATACAAGCTGAAAGAAATATACCCTTCAGGAATAGACGCCAACACAGAATCATCTGGGCGAACAACTTTTAAATCGGCGACAGTGATATCAACTAATCGCCCTCTTTTTAACCCGAGACCCAAATAAACCTTACCTATTTGCACGGTTAAACCCGAATTTTTTGGAGTTAAAACGTCGGACAACACAGGCGTTAAATATTTCAATTCAACCGGCGTTTTGGCCAACCGAATAAACGCTAACACAAAAAGGACAAAAGAAAAAGCAAGCGCAATTTCAATGCTTTTTGTAATAAATTTTAACAAAAGTCGAAAACATTTCTTTTTCATTAAAGAACCTTTTGCCCGAAAACGTTTTCCATAAAAAATAACGCCAAGAAACAAACTATCGCAGAAAAAATAGGCGTCCACACCCACGCACGCATAACACGATATAAGGCATATAGTTTAAGTCCTTGTCCTTTTTTTGTCAAGGAAACACCGACTACCCCTCCAATAATCGCTCCCACACTAGACAAAGGAACCAATGGAAAGGAAATATTCAAATTATCAAAAAAACGATTCAAAGACACAGAGGAAAATAAAAACAAAACAAAAGCATGCGACGAAACAATAATAAATGCCTCTATAGGGGACATTTTAAACATATCTTGTCCCACTGTTTGAACCACGCGTTTTGAAAACGTAAAAATTCCAATACAAATCGCAAGACTTCCCAAAAAGAATAATTGTTGCGCCGAAGATAAAATCACATTACCACCAATCATCAACGACGGTAATGAAATCGACCTCATAAAAGGCGCCATTATATTTCCTATATTATTCGCCCCTAAACTGTACGCCGATAAAGCCCCGGCGATTAACAATCCCGTACGCGTATAAGCATCACGATACAAAAGTGGAATAGGCCTTGCTTTTAAATAGCATTTAACCGCAAACATCATCAAAAAGGCAACCAACATCGCCAAAAACGGGCTTAAAAACCAAGCCATGATAATTTGCCCTAACAACTCAACATTCAATGATGCTTTAGAATAAAGGCTCCACCCGACAATACTTCCCACCATTGCTTGTGTAATTGAAATTGGGATACGCGCTTTTGTCATAATCAAAATAGTTACTGACGCAGCCAGCGCCGTAACAAAAGCACCTGCCAATGTATTAATTTGGCCCAAACTTTCTAATGTTGTTGCAACTCCGCTTCCACTACAAACTGAACCAAGAACAACAAATATACATGCAATAATAGCCGCAATTTTAAAGGAAATCATCTTTGTGCCAATAGCCGTACCAAAGACACTACTCATATTATTGGCGCCTAAAGTCCATCCCAGAAACAATCCACTACTTAAAAAGAAAAAAGTGACAACATCCATTAAAATGACCTTTTTACTGCCAAAACGGTTAAAATATCGGCGACATCTTCGGCGACATCCGATATTTTTTCGACTGCCGATTCAAAACCATTTAATTGTAATTTATGCGCTAATTCTATTTTAGCTTGCCTAAATATAGCTTGTTTTAATTGAGTCCCTTGCAAATCGGCTTGTTTTTCAAAAAACATTACTTTATGTAAAGTATTTTCAATATCACCATTCATTGCAAAAAAACTACGAGAAGAGGCCACTAACGCCTCAACACAGTCTATCACTGTCTGTGTCAATTCTTTAAAGGAAGGATGTAACACTTTTGGAATTTTTGGATTTTCAATAGAAAACATAAACAAAGAACTTTCAAATTTATTAATAACTCTATCCACACCTTCCAGCAATTCCAACACATCAGCGCGAGAATCTGGCAACAAAGTATGTTCATATAATTGCGCTTCCACATCGCGACGCAGTTGATCATTACGCGCTTCAAAGGCGCTCACCCCTTGAACTTTTTGATTAAATTCGTCGGTTAATCCTTGTTCTAAAAACAAAGTAATAGCTCGTTGAAATAACAGCCCCCCTTCGGAAACATTGTTTAAAAATTCGGTAATTTTTGTATCAATTTCTTTTGTTTTTTTAAAAAAATTAAAATCTGGCATAATCTCCTCCTTTATTCAACAGTTTGTGTCTTAACATGAAAGGCTAAAGATGCCGTTAAAAACATATCTATTTCCCCATTTAAAACACCCTTTGTATCTGACGTTTCCGCTTGTGTCCTCAAATCTTTAATCATTTGATAGGGTTGCAAAACATAAGAACGAATTTGATGTCCCCATCCAATTTCGGATTTATTATCTTCGATAGTTTGATTTTTTGTTTCTTGTTTTTGCAATTCCATCTCATATAAGCGAGAACGCAACATCGCCCATGCTTCATCTTTATTTGCGAATTGAGAGCGTTGATTTTGACACTGAACAACAATCCCTGTTGGTAGATGAGTAATACGCACAGCACTAGACGTTTTGTTGACATGTTGCCCACCTGCACCAGAAGCACGATACGTATCAATTCGACAATCGGACGGATTAATTTCAACATGAATAATATCATCAACAACGGGATAAACCCACACAGACGCAAAACTTGTATGGCGTCTAGCATTTGCATCAAACGGAGAAACACGTACTAAACGGTGCACGCCGCTTTCCGTTTTAAGCCAACCATAAGCATTGTGCCCTTTAATTTTAATAATTGTTGATTTCAATCCTACTTCTTCTCCGACACTTTCTTCCATCAATTCAACGCCGAATTTATGTTTGTTCGCCCAAAAAGTATACATACGACGCAACATTTCTGCCCAATCCTGAGCCTCTGTTCCGCCTGCACCAGCATGAATTTCAACAAAAGTATCATTGCCATCAGCTTCCCCCGATAAAAGACTTTCTAATTCTTTTTCTGAAGCTTCTTTTTTTAAAGCAATCAAATTATTTTCGACTTCAATTAAAACAGCATTATCACCCTCTTCTTCAGCCATAGCCGCCAAAGCAATATTATCATTCAAACAATTTTCCAAATTTTGGTAAACATTTAAACGACTTTCCAAAGTGTTCTTTTCCCCCATTAACTTTTGTGCTTTTTCAGGATCCTCCCATAAATCAGGAGTCGCGGTCAAAGCGTTTAATTCAGCTAATCTATCAAAAGCACGAGGCACATCAAAGATGCCTCCTCAGCAATTCCAACGATTGCCTAATAGATTGTTGTGCATTAATGATTTCTGCTTTCATTAATAAAGCCCTCCCATTTCTGGAACGCCGTCTTGTTCGATCGGGATAATAACTTCCTCTTCCAAAGGCACATTGCCTCCAATGACAGGCATTAATTTTTGTAAATCCGTTGATTGACGAAACGCTTCTGTAATAATCAATTCATCACCACTTTTAGCAGGCTTCCCTGTTTTATAATTCACACGTACTAACTTCACACCTTCCGGCACACGAAAGGGAATATCAGGTTTGTTTTTTAACGCTTCAGCCATAAAATCCCGGAAGATTGGAGCGGCGACGACACCTCCCGTATCCCTTGGCCCCAAAGTTTGAGGCGTTGCAAATCCCACAAAAACACCCACAACTAAATCAGGCGAAAATCCAATAAACCAAGTATCCACATTATTGTTGCTTGTCCCACTTTTCCCAGCCAACGTTCTTTTCACTGTTTGGGCTATTTTGCCAGTTCCTCGTTCCACGACACCTGTCATAATGTTTACCATTTGATAGGCACTTACAGGGTCTTGAATTTGCTTGCGGGCATCCAAAATAATCGGAACTTGAGCATTTGTAGCTTCAGCCGAAGAACAGTTCGGGCAGTCCCGCATATCGTGCTTATAAATTGTCTTCCCCGTTCTATCTTGGATACGATCAATTAAGTTCGGCGTAATTTCTTTACCTCCATTAACCAACATCGCATAAGCCGTTGTCAAACGAAGTAAGGTCGTTTCTCCAGACCCTAAAGACATGGACAATAACGGGGGCAAATCATCAGATATACCAAACTTACGCGCGTATTGTACCGTTTTTTGAATCCCCACAGCCTGAGCCAATCGCACTGTCATCAAGTTGCGTGATTTTTCAATCCCTGTGCGAAGTGTACTGGGTCCATAAAAGATTTTTGTGTAATTCCTTGGTTTCCACTTTTCCAATCCAGGTCCTTGATCCACAACCAAAGGCGCATCTAAAATCAACGTTGATGGGGTAAAGCCAGAATCCAACGCTGTCAAATAAACAAAAGGCTTAAAAGATGAGCCTGGTTGACGTTTAGCTTGCACAGCACAATTAAATTGCGACCGTTGGAACGACAAACCACCAACCATCGCAAGAACACGCCCCGTATGAGGATCCAACGCTACCAAAGCGCCCTCAACCAACGGATATTGACGTAATCTGTACAAAGGCAAATTTTCTTTATTAGGGCGACTTTGAACGTAAATCACATCTCCAACTGACAACACATCCGAAAGAACAGTCACTTCTTTTTCAGAAATACGACCATCTTCCAAAGCTTTTCTTGCCCATTTTAAATCTTTTAATAAAAGATATCCTGTTTCAGTTAAATTAAAAGAAATCACAGCTTGTTCATCGTTTAATTCTGTAACAACCGCTTTGCGCCAATCTTCTGGATAATAGGAAGGTGTTTGAATTTTACCCAACGATTCGACCCAAGAGTCATCCAACGGCAAATGTGCCACCGCCCCACGATAGCCATGTCGAATATCATAATCCATCAAACCTTTTGTCAAAGAATTCACCGCAATTTGTTGCAATAAAGGATCTAATGACGTCCGCACCGAAAGCCCCCCATGGTAAAGCGCTTCATCGCCATAACCCTTTTCAATCATGCGACGCACCTCTTCGTTATAATAGTCGGCATTTTTAACAAGCACGCTAGGAAGTTTTTTGGTAAGAACGATAGGTTCTTTTTTGGCGCTTTCCACATCAGAATTTGTAATATAGCTATTTTCAACCATTCTATCCAACACCCAATTGCGCCGTTCAATAGCACCTTTCATATTCGTATTGGGGTTATAGTTATTCGGCCCTTTTGGTAATGCCGCTAAAAAAGCCGTTTCAGCCAAACTTAATTCATCCAACGATTTGTCAAAATAGGCTAACCCCGCTGCTGCGACACCATAAGAGCGCAACCCTAAATAAATTTGATTCAAATAAAGTTCCATAATATGGTCTTTATCAAAAGCGCGTTCAATCCGTCTGGCCAACAAAGCTTCTTTAATTTTACGGGAATAAGATATCTCATTAGTTAATAAAAAATTTTTAGCTACTTGTTGCGTAATTGTCGAAGCCCCTACTAACCGTTTATCTTTACCCATATTAGATAAATTCACGACAATTGCACGTGCGACCCCTAAAAAATCAACACCTCCGTGGGAATAAAAATTTTTATCTTCTGCAGAAATAAAGGCATCTATCACTTGTTTAGGAACGACCGAAATCGGCACAAAAATACGCTTTTCTTCAGCATATTCGGCCAACAATTGCCCATCATTAGCATATAAACGACTAGTAATCAATGGTTCATAGACTTCTAATTGTCGATAATCGGGCAAATCTCTTGAATAATGAACAACCACAAATAAGGCCAGCCCAAGCACGACAAAACAGCCCAAGAAAAGGAGCCCAACAATTGATGATAAAAAACGCATAAAAGAACCTTTTTTCATATTGTTCAAAATAATGAAATTTATCTTTCTTTGCAACTTTTATTTCAAACAAACTTAAAAAGTCAAAAAAATTTTTTTTATTTGAAAAAATCAAGCAAAGTCTTTATCTTTGTTGGCATGGAAAAAAAGACTCAAACGAAAACGTCCATTTCCTCTGTTTGCGATAATCCTTTAGGATTACGCCCCAAAGCATGGGCAACTTTTTTGAAAAACGCAGAACAATTGCGGCACAATTTAAAATTAAGACAAGAACAAAAGGAAAAAAGATGGAAAAAATAAAAGTCATTGGCGGCACACCGCTCCATGGAGAAATTGAAATTAAAGGAGCAAAAAATGCCGTTTTGCCTTTAATGGCCTGCGCTTTATTAACAAACGATAAAGTCATTTTAAACAATATACCACATTTAGCGGATATTTTAACGATGATTCAGGTTTTGGAACATTTGGGTGCAAAAATAGAATTTAAAGAAGACGTTTTAACAATACAAGCTAACAATATTCATTGCTTTGATGCACCCTATGAACTTGTCTCCAAAATGCGAGCTTCTTTTTGGGTTTTAGGTCCTTTGTTGGGACGATTTCACCAAGCAAAAATTTCCCTGCCCGGTGGATGCGCTATTGGCACGCGCGGGGTTGACCGTCATTTGTATGCAATGGAACGACTAGGTGCAAAAATTGACATTCAAAGTGGATACGTCCTCGCCTCAACCCCGAAGGAACTTCAAGGGAACGATATTGTTTTTCAACCCACTGTTGGCGGAACAATGAACGCGCTTATGGCGGGGTGTCTTGCCAAAGGGACAACCCGAATCATCAATGCTGCAAAAGAACCAGAAGTAACTGATTTAGCTTTGTGTTTAAACCAAATGGGCGCAAAAATTACCGGCATTGGAACAAGCGAATTAATTATACAAGGCGTCACTTCTTTGCATGGCACAACTTACACCGTTGTATCGGACAGAATAGAGGCTATAACTTATGCAGTTGCTGCAGGTATTACACACGGAGAACTTTTAATTAAAAAAACCCCCCTTTATTTGATTGAAAGCGTTGCAGAAACTTTGCAACAAATGGGATTAAAAATAACGGCGCATAACAATGGTTTACTTGTCAGCGGAAAAGATGTTTCATTAACCGCAACAAATATTACGACCGAAGAATTTCCTGGATTTCCAACGGATTGCCAAGCACAAGTCATGGCATTAATGTGTTTGGCCAAAGGTACTTCTATTGTCACAGAAAATATTTTTGAAAGTCGTTTTATGCATGTCCAAGAATTAGTACGTATGGGAGCAAATATTCAGTTAAGAGGCTCGCGCACTGCCATTGTAAACGGGGTTGAAGTATTATCGGGCGCTCATGTTATGGCTTCGGATTTGCGCGCTTCTGCTGCTTTGGTATTGGCGGGATTAGCTGGGCAAGGGGAAACACACATCCATCGTATTTACCATTTAGACCGAGGTTACGATAAATTGGATGAAAAATTGCGTCTTGTTGGCGCCAACATTGAACGATTGCCCGATACCGATTTATAAATAACTTCTTACTTTTTCATAAAATAAAAAACGGGCTCGTGCAAAAACACAACACAAATGCAGATTTATTAAAATGAATTAAAACAAATACGGTTGTCTTGATTCAATACACAAGCCACGCGACTCGGTATAACAAGAATTATCCTGGCCATCAAAGAAAACAAACAAAGCACAATCAGGAGCTTTAAAAACCCACGTTTTATATTCGCCTTCGGTACGAACAACAAAAGGATGCCCCAAAAGTCCATTAATCTGATCAGATGTTTTTCCTTGCAATGTTTTGAGTAATGCAGGTTGAGCAAGGCTTAGTACAACCTTCTCTTGGCGAGCTCCACTAACCCCGCATGCCGACAAAACAAAACATAAAAAAATTAATCCTATTTTCTTCATAATAGTGGTTTAGTTTGTTTTTTCATTTTTGTCAACTAGTTGTTCTTTTTTTCTAAAATATTCAAACACGCATCAACATCGTCAAAAGGCAAAGTCTTAATCAATTCAATATCTTTTTCCCACCATTTTGTAGCCAACAACCTCTCAATAATAGGCGCCGGAAAACGATACCTTATCACCTTAGCTGGAACACCTCCAACAATTGCATAAGGCGGAACATCTTTCGTCACCACTGCTCCGCTTGCAATAATTGCACCATCGGAAATACAAACGCCGTCCAGAATAATAGCACTATCCCCTATCCAAACATCATTACCAATTGTAACTGGTTTTGAATAAACATAAGAAAGCTTGGGAGAAAAGTTAATATCTTGCCAGCCTAAATATTGAAATTGATGCGTAGAAAGCCAATTTGTTGGATGTGAAGTTAGCCCAATTTTAACATCTTTTGCAATAGAACAAAACGCACCAATAGTTGTGCGTTTATCCCCAATCGAAAATTGATTAGAAAAATAACTATAGCGTCCTAAATGATACCGCCTTTGACGCCGTTTTTTCTTTCGCGATTTAAGTTCGTTTTTAATTTTCTTAAAAAAGTTCATAAAAGCTTCATTAAATAAATAGTGTTATTCCATGCCTAACGCTTGTTTATAAGCGTCTAACAAAAATTCAGATTCGGCTCTATCTGCAGGATTCATGCGACGTAATTGCAAAACATTACGCATAACTTTTGGGTCAAACCCATTGCCCTTAGCTTCTGCAAAAATTTCACGAATATCACCACGAAGACCTTTAACTTCTTCTTCCAACCGTTCGATTCTATCAAAATAAGACGTTAATCGACCAGAATCAACCCCTCCAACTTCTGTCGTCGCTTTTATTTCATCTGTCATTTTCTCCCCCCCTTTTTTCGTTATTTATCTACAGAAATAATCTTTACAGAAACTGCCACAGCTCTATCCAATTCATCTTGCGAACACAAACCAAGAAAAACGGGGCTTTCCGCTTCGACTTCTTCGATTTTTTTGTACGTTTTATTACGAATAGATTCAATCATCGGCCGAGTCGTCCGAATTAATTTTACAATTTGCAAATCTTCCATTTCGGGATGATTTTTAAGCAACCAAGCAATTGCCTTCGGTCTGTCCGCCCTTTTTGCCACAGGTGTATATTTAACACTCTTTTTCGCACCACAACCCACGTCATCGTGTTCGATAATTTGCAACGAAGCATGTACATCTTTTTCACACCGCGCAATTTCTTCCCGCGTCAATTGCCCACCCACTACTGGATCAAGTCCCATAATATGCACCGACACATCACCATCTGCAATTGCTTGAATTTCTAAAAGGTGCATACCACAAAAATCGGAAATTTGTTGAAAAGCAAGCGAGGTATTTTCGACCAACCAAACAGCTGTCGCTTTAGGCATTAAGGGACGTCTCATATTCAAAAACCTTTCATTTTAACATTAAAAACGCATGTTTTACATTGTATTGATTTTTTCAAAAAAAGCAAGAACAAAACTACTTTTATGAATTCACTAATTTATTCCACCAGCCGCCTTTTTTGACTGTTTGACCCGACGGAGCAACAGAGGTTTCCGCAACAGACTGTACAGGAACAACATTAATCTTTGAATCTGTATTGTTTTGAGTACGTTGCCGACTATCAAACAAAATCATCGGTTCTTGGTGAACCACTTTAAAGCTTCCTAAAGCAGAGGTAGCAGAAACGTTTTCTTTCTCTTTCCCGTGATCACGCTGGTTGTTTTTGGGAAATTTCCTTTTGTTTTTATGAAAAGAGTCGTCGTTTTGTCCTTGTTTTTTTACAGGTGCATTTTTTTTATTTTCTTCAACAGGCATTGTTTCAGAAAATTCATTAACCTTCATCATAGGAACAGTCGCTAACAAAGATGTATTGTCCAGTCCCTTATTGCGATGTTTGTTTCGAACTTTTTGTACCACTTCCTTCAAAGAAGAAAGTTTACTTCCTCCTTCGTTCGTTAGCTCTACCTTACGTATATTTTGCAAAGGCACATGTTCCAGTTTAAAGTCCGTTGAATGCAACATAGTCGGATCACCTTCAACTTTAATCGTCAATCCCGCCCGCGCTTCAATTGCCGACAAATTATTACGTTTTGCATTCAACAAATACAGCGCAACTTCTGTTGGCAAAGTCAATGTCACCAATTGAGATGTATATTGTTTGGACGCTTCTTCTAAAATATGAATAGCGTGCATAGCCGAAGATTCAACCGACCGAACAATACCTTTGCCTTGGCAATACGGACACACATGGTGACTTGTTTCCAAAAAGCTGGAATGCAACCGCTGACGAGACAATTCCATTAAACCAAACCCCGTAATTTTGCCCATTTGAATGCGCGCTCTATCTTTTTTTAAAGCATCTTTCATCCGCCGTTCAACTGCGTGATTGTTGCGCATTTCGTCCATATCGATAAAATCGATAACAACAAGCCCTGCCAAATCCCGCAACCGCAATTGCCGGGCCACTTCATCTGCCGCTTCTAAATTCGTACGCAAAGCTGTTTCTTCGATATTTCTTTCGCGTGTTGCTCGCCCCGAGTTTACGTCAATAGAAACCAATGCTTCGGTTTGGTCAATAACTAAAGTCCCCCCCGATTTTAATCCCACTTTAGGATTATTCATTTCTTCTAATTGGTCTTCAATTCCATACGCTTGAAATAAAGAAATATCACCTACATATTGTTTAACTTTTTTGTACTGTTTTGACATTAATAACTTCATAAAGTTACGTGTCATTTGAAATGCATCTTCGCCTTCAATAATAATTTCTTCAACTTCATCAGAAAAAACATCCCGCAAAGTCCGCTTAATTATATTGCCTTCCTCATGAATCAATGCAGGCGCTTTGGACGTTAAAGTTTTATCCCTTATTTGCATCCACGTTTTAATCAAATAATCATAATCTCGTTTAATTTCTATTTTTGTTCTTTCTTTCCCAGCCGTACGTACAATCACAGCCATCCCATCAGACAAAGGCAAATCTTCAACAATTAGTTTCAATCGACGACGGTCTTGCGCATTTGTAATTTTTCTTGAAACGCCACCGCCGTTGTTGTTAGGCATTAAAACACTGTACCGCCCAGCCAAAGACAAATACGTCGTTAACGCCGCACCTTTATTACCTCTTTCTTCCTTTGTAACTTGAACAAGCAAGATTTGATTACGACGAACAACCTCTTGAATTTTGTATTTTTTCAAAATTGTATACCGAGGTCTTATAACATCTTCAGTTTCAGACTCACTAACTATTTCAACATCCGATTCTCGATTTGGCTTTTTTTCTTCTTCAATTTCTTCCTGCTGCCCAACCGTAGCCTTTAATTCGGCTTTTAAAGATTCTTTGTCCGCAATAGGGATTTGATAATAGTCAGGGTGTATTTCACTAAACGCCAAAAAGCCGTGACGATTTCCACCATATTCCACAAAAGCCGCTTGTAATGAAGGCTCTACACGAACAACTTTGGCAAGATAAATATTCCCCTTGATTTGTTTTTTTGTTGACGTTTCAACATCTAACTCCTCCAAACGGGCATTATCATCAACAACGACCACGCGCGTTTCCTCTGCATGCGTCGCTTCAATAAGCATTTTTTTCGACATATAAACTCCAAATTCTTTAATTGTGTCACTAACCGACCACCATCTGTCGGCACAGGAAAAGAACACCAACCCCAACGGGGGTAAAACTCATACAATCGACCAAAAAAAAGAACAAATATCATTTTAAAAGTGCGCTTTCCTCAAAACTTTTCTTCTAACCTTAACGAAACAGAACACTGATCAACAGTTTTACTTCATATTTCGTAGTATTAAATTCAAAATAACGGAGAACAGTATATCCGACTTTTTAACAAAGTACAACCTTTTATTTTCAAAAGCATTTCTTGTTTTTAAAAAAAAGAGCTTTGATTTTGTGGAACAAACCACCGGAGTTGACATCCTTTGCATCATAAATCAACACAGGAGCTTTAACTTTTATAGACTTTTTTTGCATCTCTCGAGCGCCCCTAATCAATTTTTCCAAATCATATTCCAATTGTGCTTTTGTTTTGCCTTGAGCCTCTGTCCGTAAAACCAAAGAAACCTGATATTGCTCAGCTAATTCTTCAGATATACGGGATAGGCGATCAAACTCCTCCCCTGGCTCTATTTTTCTAGAAACAACCCCTTTTGGATTTTTATTCGGCATAAGGACAACATACTTTCCACCCAAAGAAACATATGAGGTCAACAAAGCACCTTTATCTTCTGTGGCATCTTTTTTAACTTGCACAATCAAAATAGTATTTTTACGAACAACTTTTTCCCCAGAATCCAATGTTTTTGTTTTATCACTAAGTAAAATTTCATCAAACGGCAAAAAGCCATCACGTCCAGACCCATAATCTACAAACGCAGCACGATAAGAAATTACCACATTTTTCACTTCTCCCAGATAAACATTTCCTTTTTCGCTTGTCATTATTTCATCCTTATTTTACATTTTCACAAAAAAGTTACAAAAAACATTATAAACTACTATTCAAAAAAGAACAACCCCATTATACTGCAATTTAAGAATCAAGAGAAAGAAAATGAACCGAAAATTGTTTTTATGGATGAAATTGTATGTATTATTTGTGTTGTTGTTTTTCAACACATCTAGTTTTGCATCACAAATTAATCAAATTCGATTTGGCCGACAATCAGATACAACGCTTCGTATTGTTGTGCACATGGATAAAAAAAGCGATTTTCAGATTTTTACACTAGAAAACCCGTACCGTTTAGTTGTTGATTGGGAAGACACAAATATGGAGAAAGATTTATTATCCAAAATGCCCGTCCAGATTTTATTCATCAAGGACATTCGCATCGGCAATCCTTTTCCTAACAAAACTCGACTTGTATTAGAGACAAAATCCGCTATCACGTTTAAAGACGGCTTTTTCTTATCACCATCAGAAAGAGAAAAATCTTGGCGCTTTGTTGTGGACGTTTCTTCAAGTAAAACGTCAAAACCACCTCAACAGACTGTTCTTTTGCCAATAAAAAAAACACCGCCACCGGAACAAAACTACACGCAAAAAATGACAAAGCCCTTGATAGTTATTGACCCCGGGCATGGAGGCGAAGACCCTGGAGCAATCAGTTACACAGGGCGATACGAAAAAAACTTAACCTTACAAATGGCAAAAGAAATTAAAAAATCTATTGAAAGCACAGGGAAATATCGGGTTGTTTTATCACGAAAAACAGACAAAGCTCTTGCTTTACGAAACCGTATTGCATTTGCACACGAAAACAAGGCAGCCTTATTTATTTCTATCCACGCTGACAGTGCTAAAAACAAAAAAGCACGAGGCCTCTCCGTTTACACAATTTCCGAAAAAGCTTCAGATAAAGAAGCGCAAATGTTGGCTGAAAGTGAAAATAAAGCAGATATTATCTTGGGCATTAATCTAAACAACGAAGCTCCTGAAGTCAGTAACATTTTAATTGATTTAGCAAAAAGAGATACAATGGAAAAATCTTCTCATTTTGCAAATATTTTGGTTGATAAAATGGGCAAGCGGGTTACCTTAGTTAAAGGAGCACATCGATTTGCGGGTTTTGTGGTTTTAAAATCGCCAAACATCCCATCTGTTTTATTGGAAATTGGTTATTTATCCAACAAAGAAGAGGAAAAATTACTAGCAACATCTGTTTATCGAGCTAAATTAACAAAATCTATTGTCGAAGCAATTGATTCTTATTTCAACACACTGTACGAATAATTAAAAAATTACTTTTGGAACAAGATAACTGATTAAATTAAAAAAAGATTGTTGCGTTTTAGGACGGGGTAATAATTGCCACAAAACATTGGAAACGCGTTTTACCATATCCGCAGGAGGGATTAAAAACCATTCTTCCTGCAAAAATGCCCCTGCTAATAGTTCAATGCCTTTCGACTTCCGTTTTAGCGTTTTTTCACTTCATGAGTACGCATACGATCCGAATCCTTATCTTGCCCAACTTGAATATTGCTATCATCACCCAAGTGGGACCAACAAAAGCACTCTCAGCATCAATCTTTCCCGCTGTTCAGGTATGTTACTTATCCGAAGACGAAATATATACCCTACATACCCAAAAATAAGTATCGCGTCAAGCCCTTCTATTAAAGCCATATATTGATAAGGTTACGCAATATCTTCACAAATCTCCAAGCGTGTTTGAAAAATATCTCCAGTTGGTAAAAGATTCATATTTTGGTTTCTGTCAAGCTTATTTTCCAACACAAGGAACAGCTTTTACAAACATTTTGATCCACATTAAAAACAAGATAAGTCAACAAAACGCCGCTTTTTAAACATCCTTTTAATAAGACTGAAGAACAATAAACTAAATCCAAAATCTTTGTTATAACGATCGGAAATATTTTGAGCTCTACTATCAATATGACTCGCCAAACTCGAAGAAAACACAGCAAAGCTTTTTCATTTTTTATGAGTTTCCTTTTTAGGTTCTTTTTTTTGTGCCTATGTTTAATACTTTTAATTCTTTAATACAACAAGAATCACTTTTTAAAATCAAAAAACGTAATCCAGATGGTGGGTGGTGAATTACCTCACCTTTTTGAGGAACATGTTTAGCTAAATTAACGACCCATCCTCCGATAGTCTCAATGTCCGAATTTTTACGTTCTTCAGGTGTACGCAACGGACAAACATCTTTTTCAAATTGATCAAGTAAAATTTTTGCATCAATTTGAATACTGCTGTGCGTGTTACGTTGAATCTTTTTTTCTTCAGATTCATCATGTTCGTCTTCAATTTCACCGACAAGGACTTCCAATAAGTCTTCCAAGGAAACCAATCCATCCACCCCACCATATTCATCAACAACTATCGCCATTTGCAGTTTTTTATTTTGCATCTCTTTCAACAAATCCAAAACCCTCATTGTGGGAGCAACAAATAAAAAATGAGGGGTCATAACATCTTGCACTGCACACTTCTTTTTGGAAACAACCATCGCTAAAATATCTTTGACATGAACGATCCCAACAATATTATCCAAAATGCCATCGTAAACGGGATAGCGTGTAAATTGTTCCGACGCAATATATTTACAAAATTTTGATGGCCTAATATCCAAAGAAACAGCATCGATTTTCACCCGAGGCGTCATAATGTTATGCACGCGAACATCTTTTAATCGGAACAAATTTTTCAACATTGGGATTTCCCGAGAATCAAGCAAGCTTTTATCGCCACGCTCTTCTCTAGCATCGATAACATTTTCAATTAATTTAACGATGGAATCTTCTTGAATTTTGCGTTGCTTTTTTAATTTCAAACGATTAAGTATGTTCATTATTCCTCTCGTTGTTGGTAAGGATTATTAAACCCTAAATTTTTTAAAATTTCAATTTCTGTTGTTTCCATTAAAAGGGCATCTGATTCTAGAATATGATCAAACCCTTTTAAATGCAACGCTCCATGCACTAATAAATGGACTAAATGCGCCTCAATGGTTTTATGTTGCAAAGTTGCTTCTTGGTATATTGTATCAAAAGAAAGAACTATATCGCCCGCCATCCAAATATCAGCCACAACACTAACCATAGGAAAAGATAAAACGTTCGTCGGTTTATCTTTGCAACAGTATTGTTTATTTAAAGCCTGCACAAAAGCATCATCGGCAAAAACAAGGCTGACTTCTGTTTGTTTTAAATCCAAAACAAGCCCTACGACCTTTGTCGCCACCGCACGCAATCGCGGAAAGGCGTTACACCACCGCTTATCTTTCACCAATAATGCAATTCCGCCTCTAGGCATTTTTTTCTCTTGATCGTTTATCGTATGCTTTAACAATTTTGGCAACCAACCCGTGGCGAACTACATCATGTTCGGAAAATTCGACGATTTGGATGTCGTCAATATCCCGGCAAACAGCAACAGCATCAGCCAACCCAGATTCAATCCCTCTAGGTAAATCTGTTTGTGATAAATCACCATTCACGACCATACGCGACCCTTCACCAAGACGGGTTAGGAACATTTTCATTTGCATAGAAGTTGTATTTTGCGCTTCATCCAAAATAATCATAGCATGAGACAACGTTCGACCCCGCATATAAGCCAACGGAGCAACTTCAATTTCACCTAATTCCAATTTTTTATCCACTTGATCAGCAGGCAACATTTCATACAAAGCATCATAAAGGGGGCGTAAATACGGATCAATTTTTTCCTTTAAATCTCCTGGCAAAAACCCCAGATTTTCACCCGCCTCTACGGCAGGCCGTGTTAAAATAATTTTTTCAATCTTACCTTCTAACATCATACTCACAGCCTTTGCCACCGCCAAAAAAGTTTTCCCTGTTCCCGCGGGCCCTAATCCAAAAACCATTTCGCAACAGTTCATTGCATCAATAAAGTCGGCCTGCGTTTTTGTCCGCGGGTTAATGTGCCGTTTTTTTGTTTTAAGTGTCAAATCTGCCGCTTCCACGCAAGATTCTTTCCCATGGACTTTTGCAATAGCCGTTTCAACATCCAAAGCAGTAATGTCTCCTTGTTTTTTCGCCACACCGTACAAAACATCCAAAATATCTACTGCTAAAGGCACATCTCTCGAAGAACCATCTATGAGCAATTGGTTGCCTTTCATTTGGATATGGACATCCATTTCGTTCGCCACTTGTTTAAGATGAATATTTTGCGGCCCTGTTAACCCTTGCAAAGACCTATTATCTCCGTATTCTTTTGTAATTTGCATATTTTTTCCCCAATAAAATCAATCCGACAAAGGCATACTATCAGATTTTAAAACACCTGACAAGCTACTTGCGGAAGCCCGTTGAATTTCAACATTTGCTAACGCGCCTAACAAATTTTCGTCTGTTTTAACATGAACTGGCTGCAAATAGGGCGTATATCCAGACGCTTGCCCCAATGATTGTTCAGCAAATAAAACGTTCAACGATTTCCCAATAAACGTTTGATTGAACGATTTTTGAAATCTTAAAAGTTTTTCTTGCAAAAGAGATAAACGTTCTTTTTTAACATCTTCGGCAATTTGGTTTTTCATCAAGCTAGCCGGCGTTCCGGCACGTGCACTGTATTTAAAAGAATAACTTTGAGCATATTGAACTTTATCAATCACTTTTAAAGTTTGTTCAAAATCAAAAGTTGTTTCTCCTGGAAAGCCTACTATAAAATCCGAAGAAATCGCGATGTCGGGCCGCGCCAGCTTTAAACGATAGACGACATCTAAATACTGTTCAACAGTATAGCGCCGATTCATTGCCTTCAACACTGCATTACTTCCAGATTGTATAGGCAAGTGAATATAAGGCATAAGCTTTGGCAAATTACGATGCGCGAAAATCACTTCATTCGTAATATCAACGGGATACGAAGTCGTATAACGCAATCTTTCCAAACCGTCTATTTGGCATATTTTTTCAAAAAGCAACGCTAAATGGGAAGGATTGCCCTTTTCGTCCAGTCCATGCCAACAATCCACATTTTGTCCCAATAATATAATTTCTTTTGCCCCAGAATCCACCAATTGATGAGCTTCTTTTAAAATAGACGCTATATCACGAGAATATTCACATCCACGAGTATAAGGAACAACACAATACGAACAAAAATTATCACATCCTTCTTGGATAGCCAAAAAAGCACTAACTCCTCGGGCAGAAGCTTTAGGTAAAGCGTCAAACTTTTCATCTGACGTAAAGGACGTTTCTATAAATCGCCCCTCATCCCTAGATTTCTTGGCAATTATTTGGGGCAATAAATGATAGGCCTGAGAGCCTACTGCAAAATCCAAATATCTCACTTTACAAAAAGCTTCTTCGCCCAGCGCTTGGACAACACACCCTGCCAAACCAATCCAAGTTGTTAATCCTTGCTCTGTCCTTTTGTCTTTAATTTCTTTCATTCGCCCCAATTCGGAAAAAACTTTTTCTGACGCTTTTTCACGAATATGACATGTATTAATCATTAAAATATCAGCCTGTAACATATCTTCGGTCGGCTGATACCCCAACACGGCCAAAGCATCTAAAATCCGAGATGAATCGTAAACGTTCATCTGACAACCCATTGTTTTTAAATAAATTTTTTTCATTTTTAGAACCGCTAATTAAGGGCTTAACCCTTTGTAAAAAGTAATTTCTACACGTCGAACTAAAGGATTGACAGGTTTTATTTTGGTTTCGAAGGGAATCGATTCTCCAGCAAAAACACTTTCTTTAACGGGGACAATTGTTTGTGATTGAATTAAATTGTCTTTTTCGTCAAACAAATTAAATTGAACAAGAGGAACTTTCTGAATTTCTACTGACGTGTTTAAAATATTACCTTTCAAAAGCATGACCGGAATTTGTTGTTCATAAATCACATCAAAAAAAGAATCTTTAAAAACCAATTTTTCCCCTAAAATCTCGGTTGATATACCCAATTTTTGATAAAATCGCTCCATTGTCCCGCTTTGATGTGCCAAATAAACCCGGCCAAACCAAACATAACTTAATCCCAAAAAGATAAAGAAAAATCCAGCCATTAATAAAATTTTTCTAAACACTTTATTTTTTCGCCAAAAAGACAAAATAGTATCCTCTTTTTGAAAAAGAGGCTTATCAAAGGGACTTTGGTGAACAGGGGCAGCTTCTTCGTCAGCAAAAATAGTAAACAAAGGCTTATCATCTAGACTTTCTAAAACATCCGAATCTAAAGCGCCTCCAGCATTATCCGATTGTAACGGAGGATATGATGTATATTCCTCTTGTACTAAAGAGGGAAGAACAACTTCTTTTTTTGCATCATCAACGAAAGATTCGGAGGTCTCTAGCAAAGGAGATTCATCTAAAAAATCCTCTTGTTTTTGAACATTTACACGAAACACCTCATCACAAGCTTGACAATGAAAAGCTACTGTCGAATCGCCCAACGTTAAAACAGGAACATCATAAATACGATGACAATTTTGACATTTAATGAACATATTCTGTTGCCCTTTGTAAAAAAAAAGTATAAGTATAGACTATACGATTTAAAACAAAGAAACAAGAAACAAATGGATTAAAATGAAAAACGGACTTAATCAACCTTCTGTTGTCGAGTTTCACCGCGTTCATTTAAAATATGAAACCGGGCCTTATGTTTTAAAAAACGTTCAATTTTCTTTGGACAAAGGTTCTTTTTGTTTTGTCACGGGGGAAAGTGGCGCAGGGAAAACAAGCCTTTTAAGATTAATGTACTTGGATCAAGTGGCCAGCACAGGACGCGTCCGTCTGTTCGGGTACGACTTAGGAAACATTAAAAAGTCAAAGGTTTACTTATTACGTCGGCGTATTGGTGTAGTTTTTCAAGATTTTCGATTAATTAATTCTTTAAACACATTCGACAATGTTGCCCTTCCTTTACGGATTGAAGGGATGAACGAAACAAAAATCAAACGGCGCGTGGAAGAATTACTGGCGTGGGTTGGTTTGGAAAAACACATTCATTCTTTTCCTCAAATATTATCTGGCGGAGAAAAACAACGCATTGCTATAGCACGTGCAATTATCAACGCCCCTGACTTACTGTTAGCAGACGAACCTACAGGCAATGTAGATGATGCAATAGCAAACCGTATTTTGCATTTATTTTTAGAATTAAACAAAATAGGGACAACTCTAGTTATCGCAACGCATAATCAAGGATTAATCAGACAATATAAAAAGCCGCAATTACACTTAACAAATGGCTGCCTAGAATGGCTACCCGCCACGTTAACAAAAGAACCACTATCTGAAACAACCGCCCCTTCATTCATAGGAGAACGTCATGATTTGGAAATCTAAATCATCTTTACCGGTTGAAGATTATGCTTCTCTTTTTGTCACGTGGATAACGTTGTTGATGGTTTTTATTTCTGTCTTGGTATTAACGGGATTGTTGTCCTTAACAAATATTATCAATTCATGGCAAAGATCTATTAGTGGTTCATTGACGGCGCAAATCCCGACCTACACAATTGATGGAGACGATCGAAAACAACAGGCATCTCAAGACATACAAAACATCATAAT
>CAZXTR010000007.1:30229-33080 GCA_964643615.1 uncultured Lactobacillales bacterium
GCACTTAATTCAAACGGCAAAAAGTATTCAAAATATGATTGTTTTTATTTTAATTTTATTAATTTTAACAACTTCGTTTACTGTGATTTACACAACATCTTCAAACATGGCATTACAATCCCATATTACTAAATTATTGCACATGATGGGAGCACGCAACTTCACAATTGCAAAACAATATGCATCATCTCATTTTGTACGTGCTTTTATGGGGGGAATAATTGGTTTTGTATTAGCGTTGCCCATTATTTGGATTACATCTACTTTATTCAATCCGTTGCAAAATCCTTTATTCAGCTCAGGGACACTATCCTTAAGTCAAATTTACATTATTATCTCCATCCCATTGTGGGCATCTTTTTTGGCCTTTATGACGGCTTTGCTAACGGTTTTAAAAACATTAAGGCACACTTTATGAAACACGTTTTTATTTATTGCTCTGTTTTATTTGTCACCTGTTGGATTATTGGTTTTATTATTTTTTCGGGGTATGTATTTTCTTTACGATACACGCCGATCAAAGAAACTCAAGCAATTGTTGTGCTAACAGGGGGAACGGATCGCATCAAAGTTGCTTTGGATTTATTGCAAAACCATCAGGCCGAAAAATTATTTATTTCAGGGGTTCATTCAACCGTTTCGATAGATACTTTATTTCAAAAAGTTGATACTGCGACAAAAAACAAAATTCATTTAGGCTATCAAGCAGAAAACACATATGAAAACGCATTAGAAACAGATAAATGGCTTCAAGAAAATAATGTGACGTCCATTTTGTTGGTCACTTCATTTTATCACATGCCTCGCAGTTTATTTGAAATTAAGCAACGTCAAAAAAATTTAACAATTCTGCCCTATCCTATTTTTTATCAAAAAGTAGATGCGGCATGGTTACACACGCGAAGTGCCTGGCTTTTACTTAAAGAATATAACAAATTTTTAATAGTTTGTTTGCGCACTTTATTAAGGAGACCCTTTTTATGAAAAACACCATTATGATAATACGTTCTATTTTATTTATGTTTTTATTTTATGTGTGGGCATTGTTGATAGTCCTTTTGTTTTTGCCTACGTTTTTGTTGCCTGCGAAATACGCAATTTTAGCCCCAGAGACATGGACGCATGGCAATCGTTTTTTGTTAAAATGGATAACAGGTATTCGAATTCACGTTACGGGAGTAGAAAACTTACCTAAAAAAAATGGTTATATTGTTGCATCAAAACACCAATCCGCAATGGAAACTGTTTTATTACACCTATTTGTCCCAAACATGATTTATATTTTGAAAAAATCGTTGCTTTTTTTACCCTTTGCGGGATGGTATTTTATTAAGACAGGCTGCATCGCAATTGACAGAAAAGCGGGGATCAAAAGTATGCATTTGTTAATGACAAAGGCTTCAAGCCAATTAAAAAAAGGCTTTAATATATTGATTTTTCCAGAGGGGACTCGCACGAAACCCCGGACAAAAACGAAATACAATCCAGGAGTATTTTTGTTGTACGAAAATTGCAAAGTACCTGTAGTTCCCGTCGCCCTAAACACGGGTTATTTTTGGCCAAAAAATTCCTTTAGGCGGCATGCTGGGACGGTAACTTTTAAATTTTTGCCACAGATTCCTGCTGGCCTTGGGAAAAAACAATTTATGAACGAATTGGAACAAACCATAGAATCGTCCTGTCAAAAAATGGAGCCTTAAACAAAGGAGCTTGACTTTACAAAAAAAAGAATTTACAGTTTATGGAGCTACTTAAAAAGGAGATAAAAATGGCAACAAAAAAGAAACCACAAAAAACTGTAAAAAAGAAACAGACTCTTGCCACAAAACAAAAAACAAAAGGAAAGTCTGTTCGCAAAGTACCTATGATAGAAACCAAGCCCTCACAAAAAGCAAGAACCATTCCTGTTGTTGCGGAAAAGGAATCAAAAGAAAAAAAGACAACCACTCCTTTGTCGGCAGAGGCCAGGAAATATAAGTTATTTTTTTGGGGGTTAACCGCTTTCTTATATATGGTTTTTTTTGGATTGTTGTTTTTAAATACACATTATAACATTTTTTTTGACGAAAAAAATCCCATTTCACGCTTCGAAGAACGGAAAGCAAAAACATTAACTTCTTCGAAATCTGGCGACATCAAGCATTTAAATGCAAAAAGGGAATTCATTAAAAATGAACAACTTAAAAATAGAAAAAACCATAAACAAAAAATGGGGCAGACAACTCCAACACAAACATCGTGCCAACAAACAGTGAAAAGAAAAATCGCATACGATGCAACACAATATGTTCCTTATACACAAAAGGGCGAAGCAAAAATTTCTGGTTCTGTTTGCCCAATCATGGATGACGGAAAGAAAAAATGCTTTGCTAACGTTCCTGTATACATTAACCCCGTTACGGATTATTCTGATGAATGGTACGCACGTGGGTGGGCAGGCACAGAATTTTTAGAAGCTGCAGACAAGCGCGTACTACCTTTCAACAAACACGTTTTGACCGATGAAAAAGGAAACTATACGTTTGAAGGGTTACCAGCGGGATCTTATTACGTAGTTACACAAATCCAAGAAACCGGGTGTAAGTACAAACGCTATGGTGCAAAAGTTTCCATGAAAAAATGGGTTTTGCCAACGTTAGAGCAAGTTTTCCCCAAAAAGAAATAATACGAAATAACAACAAAAAGGAGGCTTTATAGCCTCCTTTTTCCTTATTCTTTCCCACTTAAACAATTATTGACGTTTGAACTTTATCCTTTTATTTACGGATTTATGATGTCTACAAATTTCTTCATACAAATAGTCAAAGCCTTTATCTTTAAGGTGTTTTTATTTTTTCTTCTTATTAAAGAT
>CAZXTR010000008.1:0-5600 GCA_964643615.1 uncultured Lactobacillales bacterium
ATTAACGTATTACAATGTTAACCAATCTATTTGGAACATATATAATTTTTACAATTTCATGTTCTTTCAAAATACAGCGTTCTACCTCTTTAAGCGCAATCTTTTCAATATCTGCTTGTCCAAGGTCGGGCGATACTTCTATCTTGCCACGTACTTTACCGTTTACTTGAATAACAATTAATTTATGGTGTAAATCAAGTATTTTTTGATCAAAAGAAGGCCAACTTTCATTAAAAACAGATGTTTTATTTCCCAGGCTTTCCCAAAGCTCTTCCGAAAAGTGAGGAGCAAAAGGAGCCAACAACAAGACATAGGTTTTAAGACATTTCTCCAAAATTCCTTTATCTACCTTTTTTCTTTGAATATAGTCATTTAATGCGTTTAAATATTCCATAAGGCGTGCCAACGAAGTATTAAATTGAAATAAATCTATGTCGCGTGAGATTGATTTAATAGTATTTTCGCGTATGAATATTAAATCTTCTTCTTCCTTTTCCTTGCTAACGGGAGTATCATTAATGGCATTAAACGTATCAAAAAGGCTCTCAATACGTCTAACAAATCGAGACATGGATTCAATCCCAGAATCGTTCCATGGCCCCCCCTCTGTATATGCGAACGCAAATTCTAGATACATTCGTAATACATCTGAACCATATTTTTGAATATAGATATCTGGATTAATTGTATTTCCCTTAGATTTAGACATCTTTTGTCCGTCTGAACCTAAAATAATACCTTGATGAACTAGTGATTTAAACGGTTCATCAAAATTCAAATATCCCATATCTCTTAAAACTTTTATAAAAAAGCGTGCATAAAGCAGATGCATTGTTGCATGCTCTTGCCCTCCAACATATTTATCAACGGGAAGCATTTTATTAATTTTTTCTTTATTAAACGCTTCTTTATCATTTTTATTATCAGGGAAACGTAAGAAATACCAAGAAGAGTCAACAAACGTATCCATCGTATCGGGATCTCTTCTTGCATCTGCGCCACATTTCGGACACTTTACATTCATAAAAGAGTCGCAACGAGCCAATGGCGATTCTCCATCGGGTCTAAATTCCACATCATAAGGCAATTTGACAGGCAAATCTTCTTCAGGAACTAAAACCGTACCACATTTGTCACAATGAATAACGGGAATGGGGGCACCCCAATAACGTTGTCTAGAAATCAACCAATCTCTTAATCGAAACATGGTTGTTAATTCGCCCATACCTTTTTGGGACAACTTTTCAACAATCGCCGGAATTGCTTCTTGCGTTGTCATTCCTGTAAATTCTTCACTATTAATGAGTTTACCATGTTCGCAAAAAGGTAGATTCTTTTCTTGTCCATCACAGGAAACAATGACACGTTGAATGGATAAGTTATATTTTTTAGCAAAATCAAAATCTCGTTCATCGTGTGCTGGAACAGCCATAACAAAACCCGTTCCATACGTTGCAATAACATAATCAGCTATCCAGATGGGGACTTTTTGACCATTAACTGGATTATACGCATAAGAACCTGTAAACACGCCTGTTCTTTCATGCTCCGTTGACATACGATTAATTTCACTTTTTTTAATTGTTTGGGCAATATACTTTTGGACTTCTTCTTTTCTTTCTGGCGTGGTTAATTTTTCAACGGCTTCATGTTCTGGAGCAATAACAACATAGCTTAAACCATAAAGAGTGTCAGCTCTGGTTGTAAAGGCTTTTAATTTCATACCATTGTCAATATCAAAAGAAATCAAAGAACCTATTGATTTTCCAATCCAATTTTTTTGAATTTTTTTTGTTTTTTCAGGCCAATCCAATTCATCAATATCTTTTAACAATTCATCAGCGTAGTCTGTGATTTTAAAAAACCACTGTTTCATCTTACGTTGGATTACTTCAGATTTACAACGTTCGCATTTACCATCAACGACTTGCTCATTTGCTAAAACCGTTTTACAATCTGGGCACCAATTAACGGGCGCTTTTTTTTGATAAGCTAATCCTCGTTCATACAATTTTTGAAAAATCCATTGTGTCCATTTATAGTATTTTTCATCACAGGTGGAAAGAAAATAATTCAAATCATAACTTCCACCCATTTGCCTGTATTGTTCGAGCATAGTTTTAATGCTATTATTTGTAGAATCCTTAGGATGAACCCCTTTTTTTATCGCGTAATTTTCTGATGGCAAACCAAATGAATCAAATCCTTGGGGATGAAAAACATTGAATCCTTGCATTTTTTTGAAACGCGCCCACGTATCTGTAACACCATAATTATACCAATGTCCACAGTGTAAATTAGCCGCTGATGGATAAGAAAACATTTCCAAGCAATATAACTTTTTATCAAGGTTATTCTCATCAAAACGATACAAATCTTGTTCGTTCCACTTTTTTTGCCATTTTTCATCTATATTTTTAGAATATTTCATTTTGTTTCTTTCTGTTAATCATTACTAAACTTAGAATCCTGCGCATAACATCACTTACATCGTAAGTTACGAGCACGATTAATAAGTTAATCAAGTTGTATGTTTTTCATATTTATCCTAACTATATTTCATATGCATGAGATGGTATATCAGAATAAATTTTAAGTCAATTTTTTTTACATTATTATAAAAAAGCTTATGTTTTTTAATTGGTTAAATGAAACCCATAAGAGTGTGCATACTATAAAGAATGTTTTTGGCTGGGAAAAGGAGGCAAACAATGAATAAAAGAGACTCAATACGAGATCAACAAATCCAACAAAATACAGATTTTGATAAAAAGTTATATACTAAATAATTGATTTTTTCGTAGTGTTAATCCTCACAACCCCTAAAAGCCTTATAAATCAAAAAATTGAATAGCTTTTTTCCATTTTTATAGCGAACAGTAATTTTTCATTGACACCTCTTTGATTTATCACGATTTTTTATAAAAACACTCTAAAACCTCAAGTTTTTATTTAAGAAAATATATATATTGCTATTTTAAAAATTCTTTACTAGACTCGCAAACTAAAAGTTAGCGGGGCTTAAACTGTAAAACATGACTGCAGGTAAAAAACTTAATATTTAACAAATAAATACAACTTGTTACGGCACATCAATGGGGGAGAATTTATGAAGTATTCAAAAACAACTATCAAAGAATTATCACAACAATACAGACTTATTTTAAAAAAATGTGCATTACTTAATGCAATTATCATAATTGGAGCAATACCGTGTGCTGGACAAGCCGGAGCTGTTGTAGAAAATCCCGCAAGTGTTCAGGATTCTGGTAGTACAATCAATGATACTGTTCATATACTATCGGGGTATACATGGACGATTAAGGACATGGGGGGCGAGGATAATACTAAAAGTTTTCGTAACTGGCGCCGGCCTATCTGAAAACCACGGAATCATTAACGTTGTTTATGAACCAGATCCAGATACTGCAAATACTGCATATTTGTCAATTGTTAATGGATTGTCTAACTATAATACAATTAATATGAATTCTACTGGTTCTTTAGGGAAAACTGAGATTAAAGGAACAATCTTAAACTATGGCACCATTGATGGGAACGGTTCATCTCGCAATCACATCGAAACTGTTAATCAGCGGTCGGGGGGAACTATTGACGGTATATCCATGATAAATTTAGATATGGGAAGTGGGACAAATTTTTCTTCTATTACAGGGTCCACGACTACTAACGTAATTGCTTCATCGGGAACCACAACGTATAGCGGTTCAGGGTTAAACAGTTCAAGTTCTTTAACCATTGCTTCGGGAGCAACCTTAAACTTGCAAACCGGAACATATTATACGCCTGGATCGACTGCAACTAATAATGGAACAATTCTGTTGAGTGGCGGTGGTTTAGGAAATAGTGTTACAAACAATTCTCTTATTGAGGTAACTTCTAGCGGTATTTCTGGTATTTCGGGTAGTATATCTGGCGGTGAAATTCAACTTGACTCAGGGTATACCAGAGATATCAGCGCTATTGCATCGGGAACAATTAACATAGCAACATTGGACGTTGATGGTACAATGTATATTGATAAAAATACCTCCGCAACAACAACAGATGTCAGTGGTAACCTATACATCAATACGGGTTCTACTCTAACTGGTAATGTTTCAAACAGTGGTTATACAAGCGTGAATGGAAATGTGTTGGGGACATTAACAAATAACAGCAATGGACAAATTAATATTAATAATTCCATCACATCCTTAATTAACAACAGTACTCGCTCAGATAATACAATTTCAAGTGGAACAATTTCCAACATGACAAATATTGGAAATGTTACGATAGATGGATCAACAACATTTACAAGCACCGATAATAATGGTACGTTAACCTTGGCGAGTGGTGCTACAGTTAATGCTACAAGTAGTATATAGATAATGACGGAATAATACGTATGTCCAACGGTTCTGTTGTTGGTTCAATTGACAACTCAAATGGGATACTAGATATTTCATCAAATTCTGGTTCTATTTCCGGCT
The DNA here is from genome assembly GCA_964643615.1 of uncultured Lactobacillales bacterium. Taxonomy (GTDB): domain Bacteria; phylum Pseudomonadota; class Alphaproteobacteria; order CAAHEQ01; family UBA3637; genus CAZXTR01. Next base: position 4,497 of record CAZXTR010000008.1, read on the forward strand.
CTGTGACAAATGGGGAAATTGATATCAATAATGGCGTCAGCCGAACATCCTCTGGATTGGTCGGAGGAACAATCAACGTTACGCTATTGGATAACAATGGTACATTTACTGTAGATAAGGACACATATGCTTCATCAACGGATAACGATGGGACTTTGAATGTAAACGCAAACAAAAACCTCTACGGTTCAGTGGCAAATGCAGGCGGAACCATTAATCTGTCTGGTAATATTTCCGGAGACGTAACAGATAACGGATCTTCTCGTTCCGGCTCTGTCTATGTTCAAAACAGCAATGCATCCATTGGGGGCAATCTAACGACAGCTTATTTGGATATTGCAGCAGGCGTCACACAACAGGCCTCCTCTATGGTTGTTGGTTATATGGATACGGACAGAATGCAAAACTGGGGTAATTTCACACAAGACGAGAACGCCTCCATTGGGCTGTTGCAAAATCGTAATATGTACAGTATTACAGGCGGATCAACAACTTTACTCGGAGATGTCACCAACTACAACAATATGTATTTAAACGGTAGCATTACAGGTAATGTGTTGAATAATAATATGCTAAATATCAATGGCAATAGTACAGTAACGGGTCTTTTAACCAACACAGGAAATTTAGTTGTAGACAGTCAGCTGTTAGCAAAAAGTGGTGTAGTATCTTCTGGAAACGTAACAGTACGCGCCGACATCGGACACCGAAGGAAATTCCGTTGAATTAAATAACAATGGCGCCATTAACTTTTTGGATAATGCTAACATTGATTCTGTTGCCATGAATTCTTCGAATAGCGAAATTCGTGCAGAAAGTGGAATTGGCTCGGCTTATGTTGAAGTTTTAGAAATTAGTAAGGATTTGACCTTAAATCGTGTCAGCAATGTTGGCGTTGCCGATTTGAATATCTCAAACGGAGCAATTGTAACATCTTCATCTACAACTGATGGATTGAGCAACATTGACAGAGATTTAAACATTTCATCTAATAGCCGGCTTATTGTTGCAAACGATCAAAATGATTTTAATGTCGGTGGCAGTATTAATAACTTTGGTTCCGTATATGTTGAATCAAACAAAGAATTAGATGTTAGTTCGAAT
>CAZXTR010000008.1:5700-7915 GCA_964643615.1 uncultured Lactobacillales bacterium
GGGACAATAACTGTCTACGGTCAAACAATAGCACGTGATGGGGGAACATACAAAACGATCACAAATAACGGCGGGACAATTAACCTAAAGGGTGGTGTTGATTCAGGTTCCATCTCTAATGCAGGAGACGGAGATGTCACAATTGGAGGTGGCAATGTTCGTTTGGGTACAATTGAAAATAACACCAGTGGATCATTTACAATTGCCAATACATCAACCAATACGACTGTTGTAGGGGACATTAATAATACTACCAGCACGATGTATCTTTTAAGTAATGTTAATGCTGAAGGAAATCTATCAAACGGAGGCACTTTATATGCCGGAACATCAGGGGCATCTATAAACCTAACATTAAGTGGTTCCTCTTCTGCTGGAAATGGAACATTAACCAATAATATCGGCGCCGTTGCAGATTTAAACTTTGCGACGCTTAATGGAAAGTTTATTAACTTAAGTTCTGAAATGGCTGGGACTACAGAAGGTGCTAGCCAACTAAAAGGTACAGTAACTGGACTTTTTTCAAACGATGGCGCTCTAACAATTGATGATTCTTTAAACGCTCAATCTGGGATCTTAAACACAGGTTCTTTATATGTTCGGGGTAATATTAATACAAACAACACAGTTTCTACTCCAGTGGCACAGGGTGTTACTAATACAGATGGCTTAATTTCTTTTGTTGGTAACAATTCTATTGATTACGTCAAAATGGGTAGCTCCGGAACAATTTTCGGCTTTGGCTCAACAGTTGGAGAACGTGGAAATATATCTGTCTTGGATATCACTGGATCAAGAACACTAAACGACTCTATCTCTGCTGACATCAGTACACTAAATATCAAAGGTAATTCTGTTGTTGTCACATCCAATACAGGGATAAGTGATGCAACAGAAAAAGCTGTTGATACTTTGAATATAGAAAATGGTTCAACATTAAAAGTCGCCAATAACTTCGTAGCCGATGCAACAACAAATAATGGGACATTAGAAGTTGCCTCTGGCACATTAACTTCCCCTATCGGAAACACAAACGTTATCAACTTAACGGGAGGAGTCATAAATGGAAAAGTTAATACGAACTATGGTGAAGCTGTTCCGGTCACATATACAACGAACGGAACAATTAACTTCTTAAATAGTAATTCTTATGTTGTTGGTGGAATTAGTGCAAACCAAGTTGTTTTGGGTAATGGGACAGATAAAAATGTAACACTATACGCAAACAGCTCAACAACCTCGGCGCAAAATGCTTTGGCTGAAATAGTTATTGCTAACGACCTAACAATTGAAACGGGTAGTAATTTGATTGCCACTGTAGCCGCTGCTGGTGATAATATATCCTCTAGTGTGGTACAAATTGCCTCAGATATCACAAATAAGGGAACATTTACGGTTAACCCTCACGCTTTCACCATTCTGTACAATCTAGATGGAACTTTGAAAACACTGGCCAACCAAAATGCAACTTTGAATGTTTCTGGTTTCTTGAAATTGGGTGGTGTAAACAATAGTAATTCAACGCTGAATATATCTGGAGTATTAATCGCTGAAAACGGAAATATTACAGATAGCAGTAAAAACAGCACGATTAACATTACAGCAACATCAGGGGTATATGATGATTTCTTTGCAGAATTATATCCTATGATTGTAGCGGACCGTTTACAAATCGGCACTTTGAACGTTTCTGCAGATAACTCTATGACACGCGTTATCGAAGAAGATGCCATCAAAGACATTACAAAATTGAACATCTTAAGTTCTGAATTCACAATAGACAGTGCTGCCAATCTGACTTTAACAGATTTAAATGTCGGAACAATTGGTGACGCAGCAGACGCGGCAAGATTTAACTTGCGGGATAACATATCCATTAATGGGAACGTCAAAGTCGGTAATGACTCCTATATGAATTTAACAAGCAAGCAACTGGATTCTAACAACGTGTATGTTGATGGTACATCAAAGTTAGCCGTAATATTTACAGGAACCTCAAATTCTGCACAAGGGACTTCTGGTAGATTTGTGATTCGAATAATACGATTCTTAACTTCCAAGATGGTGCGGTTATCGAAACAACTTTTAATGTTGGAGCAAAGAGCGGTCGTTATGTATTAGCAAAAGAATTAGCAAATTCAAGTCAATCTCTTGTTTTTACTAACCACAATATCTTCTATGATATCGTGGGAGATGAAACAACGATGGTTGTTGA
>CAZXTR010000008.1:8015-32952 GCA_964643615.1 uncultured Lactobacillales bacterium
GTCAAATCGGATCAATCACTTCTACACGCTTAGAAGGTAGGAACGGCGGAGATACGATCACTGGACGTGGCTTATGGGCTCAAGGACTGTATAATCACGCAAAACAAGATAATACAGGTTTCAATCAATCCTGGATTTACATCTAACACAAATGGTCTTGCCTTAGGTATAGATGTTGAGTTAGATGAGAAGGATATCACGGTTGGTATTGGTTATGCGTATAACAACACTAATGCAAAATCTTTGGGAACAGATACAGACATAAATGGACATACGGCGTTTGTTTATGGAAAATATCAACCTGCTGCTTGGTACGTAGAAGGGACAGCTGGATATGGTTTTGCTAGCTATGATGAAAAAAAATCAGTGCTAGGAGCGTCCATCAGTGCAAAGTATGACGTACAAAACATTATGGCTAATGCTTACGCTGGTTATGAATTCGCAAACGGGTGGAAGCCAGAAATTGGTGTACGCTACTTATTCATAACACAAGACCAGTATAAAGACTCTGTTGATCAACGCATCAATACAGATGACAGCTATACACTGACAACTGTTGTCGGCGTCAAGTATGCAAGAGATTTTAAGACAGCTGATAGAACTTTAACCGCTAATTATCGTTTGGCCGCCACATATGACGTTATGGCGGACAAGACTCAGTCTTCTGTCACTATTGGTAATTCCTCTTACGTTATTGATGGTTCTCGCATGGAACGTTTGGGCGCTGAAGCTGGTATTGGATTAAATACAGGGATTGGCAACTGGGATCTTGGATTGAACTATGACTTAGGGATTCGGAAAGACTTCCAAAGCCATACAGGTACGGTAAAAGTGAAGTATAACTTCTAGTTTCGGAGTGATAGTAAAAAAATATACTTTCTATAATGAAATTATTTTTTATCAGTATGTTAGATAAATTTACTTATTGCTGTTTTTTTATCGTGCATTACAAGCCGGCATAAGCAATAATAAAAAAGGAAAGTGTTCAGCGCTTTCCTTTTTTGCGTCCAAAACGTTCATTTACACCAAAATAGGTACATTCTTTGTTCTTGACTGGGACAAAGGAACTCAATATACTAATTTCAACCGTATGGGTTTGCACTAAAGTGGATTTAAACCAACTTGTCCCACTATAGAAGGACTAAAGAGGAGAAACAGGCATGTTAAAAACAGCAGAATCGGTGTCGGTTGGCCACCCAGATAAAACAGCTGATTATATTTCAAGCTACATTTTAGATCGTTTCATTGAACAAGACCCCGAAGTCAAATATGCCGTTGAGGTAATGATAAAAGACAACCTCGTTGTTCTTGGAGGAGAAGTTAAAGGAAGCGTAGATATATCAGACATTGATAGATATGTTCTTTCTGCTCTTTGTAAAATCGGATATGATGAAAGATACGCAAGGATTTGGGGGGATTTTGCCATAAATCCGACTAAAGTTTCCGTAATCAATGCAATTGGCAAACAGTCGGCCGACATCAATCAAGGAGTTGAAAATAATGGTTGGGGAGATCAAGGCGTGTTTGTTGGCTATGCCTGTCAAGGTGAAGGAAACATTAACCGAGAATTATTTTTAGCAAAAAAACTTAATAAAGCCCTTTATGACAAGGCACGTTTTTCTGAAAACCTTGGATTAGATATTAAAACTCAGATTACAATAGCAGAAGACGGTCATGTTGAAACAGCTATTGTCGCTATTCCGATGTTAAATTCGCAAGATTTAAAGCCCTTTATTATTGAAACACTAGGAGAAATACCCCAAAACATAATTCTGAACGGAACAGGAACCTATCAATTCCATTCATCTATTGCTGACTGTGGTATTACAGGCAGAAAATTAGCATGTGATTTTTATTCCACAGCTTGTCCAATTGGAGGCGGAAGTCCTTGGACAAAGGACGCCAGTAAAGCGGACTTAACTCTTAACATTTATGCTCGTCAATTAGCTCTTGAACATCTGAAAGATAATGATGAATGTTTCGTGTATCTATCTTCGTGTATTGGTAAGGCTGAATTACCAAGTGCCGTCATTATAACTGTGAAAAATGGCATTAAAACAGAACATAAAATGTGGTGTCATCAAAGGCCAAAAACCCTTATTAAATACTTTGGATTAGATAAACCAATTTATGCAAAGCTATGTTTAAATGGATTGCAATCCTTAAAATTAATAGTTACCCCATCCAACTAAAAACATTAGATTGAACAAAATCCGTTTTGAGCATTTTGAAACTTTAGAAGACTACTGTTTTCATCCAACTTTTTTTATTTAACCGCACAATTCAATTAAAGAATCTATACGTACAACCTCAGGCTCTTTTTGATAGGATAAGCGAAAATAAAAGATTTTGCATTTCATTACAAACGGCTTATGATACAACCAGTTTTCATCTAAAAAGGGAAAAATATGATTAATCACAAAAAATTTTTGAAACAGGCTATTAATGAAAGTCTTCAATCAATCAAAGAAGGCTCTTCCCCTTTTGGGGCGGTCATTGTGAAAAATGGGTGCATTATTGCAAAGGCACAAAACAGCGTTGTTTTGACACATGATGCAACAGCGCACGCAGAAATTAATGCTATTCGTCAAGCTGGACAGATTTTGAAAACTTTTGATTTATCAAATTGTGTTTTATATACTTCTTGCGAACCTTGTCCCATGTGTTTGAATGCAATCAAATGGGCTAATATCAAAGATGTTTATTTTGCAACAGACAGAACAGATGCTGAAGCCATTGGGTTTCGCGATCGTTTTTTTTATGACGAAGACAATGTATCTCTTCACAGAATTAATATAGAGAACGCAAAAAAAATTATGAATGATTGGTTTCTTTCAAAAACAAAAAAGCCTTATTAAGATTTTAGGAATGAGAACAATTAACCCGACTGAAAAGAATATCGAAGGGCAATAAAATTGCTCTGACGTTTACGGGGAAATTCCATTGTTAAAGTTTACGGATTTCTATGCCTTTCTCTTATTGGCATTCCTAAAAACATTTTAAACCACCATATACCAACTTGTGTGGTTCTATATTGGATAAAATCAACGTCAATATTATTGCATATTTATCGTATCTATTTCGTCGTAGGCTTAGCCTTTATTTTTAGGCGAAGGAAGATAATTCATGTCAAGTATAATATTTTGTACTAAAAGTGTTTTTCCTTGTTGATATATAATCCCGCCTTGTTTGACGTTTCCGACGTTTTCCAAATCTTGTTCTGCCTTTTTCAATGAAGCAATTGTATCGTCATCAGCAATAATTTCTAAAGAATTGACAGGTGTTTTTTGGGTTTTATTATTAGTTGTTTTGGCTTTTCGAATTTCAGATACAATAGAAACAAGGGTATCATACAACACATCTTGTGTTAATCCCATATTTTCAAATTCTTTCATCATGGGCCAATGCATTGCATGCAAAGATTTGTTCGTTTTTTGCCAAGGACAACATTGAAATACCTCTTCGGTGATAAATGGACAAAAAGGAGCAAATAATCGCATAAAAAAATCAATTGTAAACATTAAAGTCGCTACGCTCGATTGATTATCTTCAGAATAAGCGCGTTTTTTTACGATTTCTAAATAGTTATCGCAAAAATCCCAAAAACGACTTTCAATATTTTCCAGCGCCATACCATAATCATTTTGTTGAAAAGCTTTTGAAGCTAAATATACGGTTTCTTTTAATTTTGATATCCACGCTTTATCAAGTTTTTTATCTATATATTTTATATAGTTATCTTCACAAGATAAAGAAGAGCTTGAAACAATATTAAGAACAAATTTACTGGCATTAAAAATTTTCATTGCTAACTTACGCCCTTGTTCCATAACATTTTCATCAAAAGCGGTGTCGATACCCAAACGCGCTTTTGCGGCCCAATAGCGAACTCCATCGGCAGAGTGTTTGTCAATTAGGTGTTGAGGTGTGACAACATTTCCTTTGGACTTACTCATCTTTTTGCGGTCAGGGTCCAAAATAAAACCACTAATTAAAGCTTCTTTCCAAGGAATCTTATTTTCATGCAATAACGCCTTTGCAATTGTATAGAAAGCCCATGTGCGAATTATATCATGTGCTTGAGCACGAACATCAAAAGGCAAGGATACATTATTTTTGACTTTTAATGTATTCATGGCAATTTGTGGCGTTAATGAACTTGTTGCCCAAGTGTCCATCACGTCTTGATCCCCAATAAAACCATTCGGTTGCCCTCGTTGCGATTCGGTATAACCATCCGGAGCATCAGTCATCGGATCCACAGGCAATTTTTCTTTTTTAGCAAAGAGAGGTTTGGTGTAATCTGATTGCCCTTCAGAATTTAAAGGATACCACACAGGAAAAGGCACTCCAAAGAATCGTTGACGGCTGATGCACCAATCTTGATTTAATCCTTCTGCCCATTCTTCAAACCGATACAACATATGCGAGGGTTGCCATTTAATTTGACGACCTGCATCTATCATACGTTGCTTTTCATCTAACAATTTAACAAACCATTGACGTGAAGAAACAAATTCTAAAGGTAAATTGCCTTTTTCATAAAACTTCACAGGATGCATAATTTTTCGAGGTTCTCCTTGCAACGCGCCATCCAAAAGAAGTAATTCAACAATTTTTTCTTTAGCTTGTTTTGTTGTAAGACCAATCAATTGTTGATAATTTTGATAGGCCTTTGTGGGATTTAAAGACGTAAAAGCCCCTTCCCCATAATGTACGTCCAAAATACGACCATCTCGGCCAATGATTTGTTTAATAGGAAGCCCTGATTTTTTCCACCAAGCCACATCTGCTGCATCTCCAAAAGTACAAACCATCATAATGCCTGTTCCTTTACCAATTTCGGCATGTTCGGATGGAACTATAGGGACAAGTGCATCAAACAAAGGCACGATTGCCTTTTTGCCAAAAAAGGGTTGATAGCGTTCATCATCTGGATGCGCAACAATGGCAAGACAAGCAGGCAACAATTCTGGACGTGTTGTAGAGATAATAAATGAAGCATCCGAATCTGCGACCTTAAATTTTAAATCATGAAAGTGCCCTTCGACTTCACGATCTTCTATTTCGGCTTGGGCAATAGCAGATTGAAACGTAACATCCCACATTGTTGGAGCTTCTACAGATTGCACCTTCCCCTTTTCAAATAAATCAATAAATGATTTTTGTGCCAATTGAATAGCTTCAGATGCGATAGTTGCATATTTCAATTTCCAATCATACGAATGGCCGATATTGTGAAAAATGTCGTCAAAAACACGCTCGTCTTCAGCGGTTAACAATTCGCACGCTTCGACAAAGTTTTTGCGTGAAACCTCATGTCTTGGAGATTTGTCATCGGGGTTGTGTGTTGGTTTGAAATTTGGATCGTAAGGCAACGCTGGATTACACGCAATATTAAAATAGTTTTGAACACGCCTTTCTGTTGGCAACCCATTGTCGTCCCACCCTATCGGGTAAAATACAGACTTTCCATTCATGCGTTGAAAACGTGCAATAACATCCGTTTGTGTATAACTAAAAATATGTCCAATGTGTAGTGCCCCTGAAACAGTTGGGGGTGGAGTATCTATGATAAAACTCTCTTCTCTTGACGCTTGAACATTATAGCTGTAAACATTTTCTTTTTCCCAAAAATCCGCACATCTTTTTTCAATTTCATTGGCATTGTATTGGTTTTCAAGTATTTTTATTTCTTTGTACGACATACGCTTCTCCTTTTGCACGAATATAGTGTGCTTTCTATCATATTATGCATTTTGGGTCAATCATTTTTCGTATAAATATTGTTACAATATATTAAAAAAACTTGCATTTTGTGTCGATACATTTTACACCACACAACACAAGAGAGGAGGACAATGCCGAAAGTTTTTTTAATACCGATTAATAACACACCAGAAAATTATTTGAAAGAAACTATTAAAAGCATTTTATCCCAAACTTTTCGTAATTTTGAGTTTTTAATTTTAAACGATTATCTTAACAGCCTTACTTTGAATGATATCGTTTCGTCTTTTTATGACAAACGTATCCAATACCATAAAAACAATAAAAATTTAGGGATTAACCTCTTTACACAATCTTTTGTCTACAATTAGTAAAGTAGAAATTTGTTGCGATTTATACAAACTCGTTTTAAATTAGTTATTGAAAAATAATTTTTTCAGGAGGCCACAATGTTATTGATTACAGGAAGCAATGGACAGCTAGGTTCAGAACTATCTAAATGTTTACCAGAGGCTGTTTTAGCCGACATTGACACTTTGGATATTACAAATGCTCGCGCAGTTGTTTCTTTTGTAGAGCAAAACAAAATTGACACCATTATTAATTGTGCAGCCTATACAAATGTTGATCAAGCCGAAGATAATCTATCTCTTGCGACAAAAATCAATGTAGACGGTCCTCGAAATTTGGCTGTAACTGGAGCAAAAATCATTCATATTTCAACAGATTATGTTTTTGATGGAATGACTTCTCAACCATATAAAACTAACGATGCCCCAACCCCCGTATCTGTTTATGGACAAACAAAGTTGGCTGGAGAAAAAGCCATTTTGGGCTGTGCGCGTTCGGCCTTTGTTATTCGGACAGCTTGGCTCTATTCAACGTATGGGAGTAATTTTGTCAAAACAATGCAAAAGTTAGGAGCCGAAAAAGAACATTTGAATGTTGTTTTCGATCAAATAGGCTCGCCGACTTATGCCAAAGATTTAGCAGGTGTCATTACCGCCCTTTTACCAAGACTTCAAGCAGGGCAAAAAGCTATTTATCATTATACAAATGAGGGTGTTTGTTCTTGGTATGACTTTGCTTGTGAAATTATGGAATTATCACATTTGAATTGTCACGTCAATCCTATTTTAAGTTCGGAATATCCGACTCGCGCTATTCGCCCATTTTACAGTGTCTTGGATAAATCTAAAATAAAAACAGATTTCGGAATTGAAATCCCTCATTGGAAAGAAAGTTTAAAAAGATACTTCAAGGATATTTAAATTTCTTTTTAATTAACTCAATTTCCTTATGTGGGTTTTAATGCAATCTACAGTTTGTGCTAAGGACTTTTCAGATACATCTATACTGATCTCATTTTTATGGCTAACATGGGCAAATTTGTTGTTGTCCAAAAAATCCTTTAAAACATTTTTGTCTGTTAATTTTAATCTTTGTTTTCTTTCGGGTGTATCTAATCTTTTGCAAAGACAGTCATAAGAACATTTTAATTTAATGGGGATAAAATCAGCATCAATTTCTTTTGCGAAAGTTTCCAATTCGTTGACAGATTTGTAATCATCATCACAATCAAATAAAACATTTGTAAATACATAGTTCTCTTGATCTTTTTTGTGATGTTTTTTTACAGTATCTAAGAATAATGTTCTAATTTGATAGGCTGTTTTAGATATATCGCTTAAACTTTCTGCTTCTACATTCACATAGGGCATTACAATATTATTGAAGAAATGGTTATCTAATAAAACAGTCTTATCGTTTTTTGCCAATTCCTTACCAATAGATAGCTTTCCTGCTGCTGGAGGGCCGTATAGCAATACGACCTTGCGTTTAGTCACGTTCTTTTTCTTTCGCTATTTGGATACATTGTTTGAATAATTGTGAAAAGCTTTTAACTTTTTCTGAATATAAAACACCTATTCCACCATTTTTTATCCAACAATTGATATTGCTTTTCATATCATCAACCAACACGCAACGCACTCCTGGTTCAATAAAACTTTCTTTCCTTTGTGAAGTAACAATAACATTTTTAGCAGCATCTTCCCCAAATATTCGTGCCACCCAATCTGTTTTTAACTTTCGAACAACATCAAGACGTTCAGGATTTTCTTCTGGTGGACGAAAAGCACTTAAAAACTTTACTTCATCAAAGTGACTTGAGCAATAATCGTATAGTCCATATGATCCTCTTACCCTTGGCATTACTGGCATTGTAGACCAAAAAGTATCACTATAGTCACAAAAATAAAAAAGCTTGTTTCGTGCGCCGATTTGCCATGCGCTCATTTGTTTTCGGCTTAGATTTTTAAAGCCTTCACTTTTCACTCCTAGCAAACTATTTGCCTGCTTAGCAAAATTCGCAACAACACCATCCATATCCAAAAAACAAATATTTTTCATAGAACCATCTCCTGTTTTAATATTTTTCATAGAACTATTTCGAATTTCGCGGAATTTTATCAAATTATTTTATTTTTGTCAAGAAAACAATTCTACTGATAAACATTCTTATTGATGGACTTCGATATCTTTTCCTGTAATACAGAAGGTATTTATAAAATTAACAGGATTTATTCCGGCTCATTTAAGTAGACGAGAAAGCCCCTTTCTGTCGTCAGTTTCCCATACCAACGTTGATAAAAAATTTCTTAAAAAAAATAACTCCACACAACACACAAAAATAAAACATGTCCCCAAAACCAAACGACGCCTATTCACGCCTATCGACTAAAAACGTTTATACGGCTCAAAAAAGGCATGGCTCTAAACTATTTCCCTTGACAAGGGATGTTATAATGCATAGAATGCCTCCATTTTCAATGTATACGTATATCAGAAAGGCAGAAAACATGAGTTTAGAAACTTTTTTTAACCCCTCTAGCGTTGCAGTTGTTGGGGTGTCAGCCGATCCTACAAAGTTAGGGGCTGTTGTTTTTAATAATATTATTGATGCAGGATTTAAAGATCCTTTATTTGCAATTAATCCAAAAGCTGCGGGAACAGAATTGTATGGCAAGCCTTGTTATGCATCGTTACGCGATTTACCTCAGTCCGTTGATTTGGTCGTCGTCTTGGTCCCCGCACGTTTTACAATATCTGTCGTTGATGATGCTATTGCAAGTAAATCCAAAAACATCAGTATTATTACGGCTGGTTTTGGTGAAGTTGGCAACCACGAATTGGAAGATGGCATTGCCCAAAAATGTTTAGAAAATGGAATTAACTTGCTTGGTCCCAATTGCTTGGGGCACATTTCTACGTTCAATAATTTAAATGCCAGTTTTGCTGATGGGTTCCCGGACAAAGGGAACGTTGCATTTATTTCTCAATCGGGCGCTTATTGTTCTGCAATTTTGGATTGGGCTAGAGAAAAAGGTATTGGATTTTCTCATTTTATATCTATTGGTAACAAGGCTGATTTATCGGAAGATACTTTATTAAAAGCAATTAAAAATGATCCCCATACGACGGCTTTTGTATTTTATTTAGAAGGCATTAAAAACGGCAAAAACTTCTTAAAGACTTTAAAAGAAGTTTCTAAAACAAAACCTTGCGTTATTTTAGAACCTGGAAAATCTTCAAAAGCACAAGCTGCAAGTCTTTCACATACGGGGAGTTTGGCTCCAAATTATCGTGTTTTGGAAATTGCTTTGCAAGGTTCGGGGGCTATTCAAGCTTATACAACACGCGAAATGTTTGGTTTGTTGGAAATTTTACAACATTGTCATCATAAAGAATTTGATGGTTCTCTTGCTGTGTTGACAAATGCAGGGGGAGTCGGCGTATTAACGTCTGATTTATGTGAGGCCGCAGGATTGGATTTGGCAAAACCTTCAGATGCGACAATTGAAACGTTAAAAGCGAACTTATCACCAGAGGCTTCTTTGGGCAATCCTATTGATGTCGTCGGAGATGCTCGAGCAGATAGATATGAAACGGCTTTAAAGATTTTATGTGATTCAAAAGAGTATAAAAACATTTTGGTTTTGTTAACACCACAAATGGTAACAGAAGCAAAAGAAACAGCCGAAGTTATTGCTAAAATAGTTCCGCTTTATCCAAACATTAACATATTTGCTTGTTTCGTTGGTGGCAGGAAAGTTAAAGAAGGACGCGTTATATTAGATGCACATAAGATTTTAAATTATGAATACCCAACTGATATTGTTCGATTGTTAGGTATGTTAAAGGCTCAAATGAAATTCCGTGGAATTGAAGAGATTATTGTTAATACGAATACTATCCCAGAAGAAATTCAATCGGCTATAAATGCTGCAAAATCAGAAAATTTAGCTTCTTTACCACAAAAGACTGTAAACATGATTATGGATCATTATGATATTGATTACCCCAAATCAGGAAATTATACAGACAAGGTGACTGCTTTAAATTTCTGCAAAACAATTTTCCCAAATCCTGTCGTATTAAAACTGTCTGCTCCAGATGCATTGCACAAAACGGAAATGAAGGGCATCTATTTAAACATTCAAGATGAAGTTAGTTTTAATGAAGCTTGGAATGGTTTAATGGCCTCCATCCAAAAATTCCAATTAAGGGAAGCAAGTGTTCTTATCCAAGAAATGATTACAAATGCAACAGAAACCATTATCGGGGTAAATTCGGATAAGACTTTTGGTCGAGTAATGGTATTTGGAACTGGCGGAATATATACAGAAGTTTTAAAGGATACGACCTTACGCATTTTACCCACAAATGATTTTGATGAAATGATAAAAGAAACAAAGATTGGTGTTATCTTAAACGGCGTTCGTGGAAAAGAAGCAAAAGCGGTGGGAGCTCTTGCAAATACGTTAAAAAAAGTACAACAATTGGTTTTGGAAATTCCACAAATCAAATCTATTGATGGAAACCCTGTTTTGGTGACAAAAGATAGAGCTGTTGTTGTTGATTTTAAAATGTTGCTTAAATAAATAACTTATAAAAAAATCCCCCTTACAAAAGGGGGATTTCATCTTTTTTCAAGATTTATTATTTGAATAGCCGCATCCAATTATAGGCGATGTTGGAATTTTTCATATTCAATAACAACCATAGAGCAATTTTATGTTGAGGTTTTAACCCAACAAAAGAAATCATTCCTTGGTGGTATAGTTTCTTTAACTTGGGTTTTATATAGGCGTACAAAGCCCTTCCCTGTGTAATATCTTTTTTCTTTTGAACAATTTGGTTCATCACCATTTTAACGCGTTTATTTAAAAGGTATTTTTGTATATTTTTCAATTGGTTTGGTCGGTTTTTTTGAATATAGGTAAATACATCTTCAATCACGCACACATAACTATCTACTTTGTGTTCTGAAAAGGAAGTTCTCATTTTTGAATCTGGATTTGTATAGTAATAATAAAGTGGGACATTAATATAAAGAAATTCTTTTGTTTTGTCCATGACACGCGTTGTAAATGGAACATCTTCAAAACAAATCCCTTCGATAAAACGCAAATCCTTTAAAAATTTCGACTTATACAAACGTAAACAAACGCCTGTTTGAATATTCCTTTTTTTAATAAACGCTTTCAAAGGATTTGTATAAATCTTTGTTTTTTGTGTTAAAGATAGATTTTTTTCAATAGGAGCATATAAATTCTTTGTGTGCTGTAAAGAAAAACAAACAAAATTAACGTTGTGTTTTTCAATAAGATTTACCAAAATTTCAAAAGTCTGAGGATGAATATAATCATCAGAGTCAAGAAAAAATATATAATCACCAGTAGCACAGTTTAATCCAGAATTTCTGGCACTTGATGCCCCTTGATTTTTTTGGTGAAAGACTTTAAATCTTTTATCTTTTTTTGCAAATTCTTCGGCGATTTCTCCGCTATTATCTTGAGTTCCATCATCGATGCAAAGACATTCAAAATGGGGGTATGTCTGGACAGAAACACTTGTCAAACACCCAGTAATAAATTTTTCAACATTATAGATCGGTACTATAACAGAGATACATTTATTCATATATCTTCCCCCTCCCCTGATTAAATATTTTTATCGCAATTTGATATGAAGTTCTCGCAATTGTTTTTCGGAAACTTCGGAGGGCGCCTTCATTAACAAATCTTGCCCTTGTTGATTTAATGGGAACGCAATAACTTCACGAATGTAATCTTCTCCAGTCAATACCATAACTAATCGATCGATTCCAAATGCACCCCCCGCGTGAGGAGGAGCTCCATACTTAAAGGCGTTTAACAGCCCTGCAAATTTTTGTTCCACCGTTTCTTTTGGATATCCTGCAATTTCAAAAACTTTATACATGATATCGGGACGATGATTCCTAACTGCGCCTGATAAAATTTCCAATCCATTCAATACCATATCATATTGATTGGCACGTATGTCAAATGGGCTTTCATTCATTAACGCCTCTAATCCTCCACGAGGCATAGAGAATGGATTATGTCCGAATTCAATTTCTCCAGTTTCTTCATTTTTTTCAAACATAGGGAAGTCGACTATCCAACAAAATTGATATGAATCTTTTTTTATCAAACCCAATAATTGTCCTAAGTGGATGCGAATATTTCCAGCTATTTTTGCATCTTTTTCAGTTTTCCCCGCGATAAAGAAGACTGTATCATCAATCTCCACATTCAATTGTTTTTTTATCATTTCAATACGTTCTGGTTCTAAATTTTTAGCAATAGGCCCTTTGGCTTCCGATTGAGTAAAGGAAATATAAGCTAATCCTCCCGTGCCCAATTCTTTAGCAAAATCGCCTAACTTATCAAACCATGAACGTGGGTTTAATGCTGTTTTTTTCGTTTTAATCGCCCGTATCCATGAACCACTTTTAATCATTGAAGAAAATAAGCCAAAGCCTGCATCTTTGAAACAATCCGTCACATCTTCGATAACAAGGGGATTCCTTAAATCTGGTTTATCTGTTCCATATTTTTCCATTGCTTCAAAATAAGGGATCTGAACAAATGGCATTGGAGAAACTTGCTCTTTTGGAATGAATTGCACGAACGTATTGTAAATAACAGCTTCTAAAATATTAAAGACGTCTTGTTGTTCAACAAATGACATTTCCATATCCATTTGATAAAATTCTCCAGGACTTCTATCTGCTCTTGCATCCTCATCTCTAAAGCAAGGGGCTATTTGAAAATATTTATCAAAACCAGAAACCATCAAAAGTTGTTTAAACTGTTGAGGTGCCTGAGGCAACGCGTAAAATTGCCCTTTATGTAGACGACTAGGAACTAAAAAATCACGAGCTCCTTCTGGACTGGATGAAGTTAAAATTGGGGTTTGGAACTCTGAAAAGCCAAAATCCCACATTTGTTTACGTAACACTTGAATAAATTTATTTCTCAAAAGGATGTTTGCGTGCGGTTTTTCTCTGCGTAAATCTAAGAACCGATAAGTTAGACGTTGTTCTTCCGAAAGTTCTGAAGAATCCGCCACCACTTGTATAGGGAGGACCTCTGCCATTGATTCTATCTCAACAGATTGCACTTGAACTTCAATTTCTCCTGTAGGCATTTTTGGATTAATTGTCGAAACTTCACGTCGCACAACCTTGCCCATTACCAAAATAACGCTTTCTGGACGTATTTTTTCCATAATAGCAAAACAAGGAGACCCTGTATCTAGTACACATTGCGTAATTCCATAATTATCTCGTAAATCAATAAAAAGCAAATTACCGTGATCACGTTTACGGTGTACCCAACCTGCTAAATGCACTTCTAGCCCAACTTCATTTAACGTTAATGCACCACAGGTATGTGTTCTAAATTTAGTCATTTTTAACTCCATATATCATCATTTAAATGTTTCGAAACTGTACTCTTATTTCAAAAAAAACACAACAGCTTTTTAAATAGACTTGATTTTTTTATTAACGTATGATACTTTCTTGCCACGAGAAAGGGATGTTATGAAGAAGATTTTAATTATCAAATTAAGTGCTCTTGGAGATTTTATATTTATGTTGGGCACTATGAAAGCATTACGTCAGAAGCATCCTCATGACCATTTAACTTTATTAACCTCACGCCCCTTTGTTCAACTGGCACAACAAGCAAATGTTTTTGATAGCGTATTGATTGACACTCATCCTAAGTTTAATCCGATTGAGTGGTATAAATTAATCAAAAAAATCATCTCTTGTCGGTTTGATTTAATTTACGATTTACAAAGTTCTAATAGAACAAAAAAGAGATACTATTCGTTAATTCGTTTTTTTTCAAAATCTATTCAATGGGCCTTTTTAGATCCTATTGGGTTTAAAAGAGTGGCGATTTTAAATAAAAAAATTTGCTCATGGGGAAAAAAAGAAAAATGGAATTCTATCCATTTTTCATTCCCCAAAACGGACTTGTCCTTTTTAAAGGGGGAAGAAAAATTTTTCCATCTATTGCCACATCGATACATTTTAATTATTCCAGGCTGTTCTTTGGAACATCCATACAAACGGTGGCCGGTTGATTCTTATATAACCCTAGTAAAAATGTTTGGCCAAAAGAAAATTCCTTCCGTCATCTTAGGGACTTCGGCAGAAAGTGATGTCGTCCAAAAAATAGTAAGTGCAACTCCATTTGCTATTGATTTTTTAAATAAAGCCTCTTTGTTGGATATTCCTTCTTTGGCCCAAAAATCGTTATGCGTTATTGGAAACGATACAGGACCTACACATATGGCATCTTTAAGCCAAGCACAAACAATATATTTATTTTCAGAAAAAACAAAGAAAGCTGCGCTCAGAATGCATAACGTCAAGAACTTTATTGGACAAAATATTTCGGATATCAAAGTAGAAAATGTTTTTAACTATGCCATGAATATAATTAAAGGATAATGTAAATGCATTATGATTTACCAAAACCGTACGATTTAAAAAAACTTGGTGAAATTGTTGCCAATTTTCCAAAAGCACACATTTTATCTATTGGGGACATTATGTTAGACAGCTTTTTGCAATGTAAGGTTCGTGGTATTTCTCCAGAAGCCCCCGTCCCCGTTTACCATATCATTAATGAAAAAAAAATGTTGGGTGGAGCAGGAAACGTTGCTGCGAATCTACGTGCCTTAGGGTGTCAAGTAACCTTTGTTGGCTGTATCGGCTATGATGATGAAGGACAAGAGGTTTCTAGACTTTTACAAACTACTGGTGCAGACTTTTTTTTATGTAAATCAAAATTAATTCAAACTACTTTTAAATCACGCGTTATTGAAGGAACTCGCCATTTCTTACGTCTTGATAAAGAATCTATCCAAAAATTAACAATTGAACAAGAAAAGTCTGTTCAAAAAGTTTTACAAGAAAAGCTCCCTTTTTGCGATATTGTATTGGTGTCCGATTATGGGAAGGGATTTTTATCTGACACACTTTTAAAGTTTATTATTCAAGAGGCAAAAAGATACAAAAAGGATGTCTTTATAGATCCAAAAGGAAAGAATTATACAAAATATGCCGGAGCGACACTTATTAAACCTAATTGCAAAGAATTGAACGATGTCTCTGGAATAACCTTGATCCCCGAAGAAAAAAATTTCATCAAAGATGTCATAAAAACAGCTGGAAATCTTATTCAACAGCTTGGCTTTTCGGATATAGTTGTAACTTTAAGTGAAAAAGGGGTAGCTCGCATTTGTAGAAATGAAAATGAAAATTTTCATCTCCCTACTTTTACTGAACCCAATGAAGTTGTTGATGTTTCTGGTGCAGGAGATACATTTATGTCTGTCCTTGGTCTTGCTACAGCATCAAAAGCAAATTTAAAAGAAGCTGTCCTTTTGGCTAATTTTGCTTCACGTATTGTTTTGGGGAAAAGCGGAACAGCGACACTTTCAGCAAAAGAATTACAAGATAGCTTAAGTGTTATGAGTAAGTCGTTTCTGTTAGATATGAAAAAACGCTTTTTATATGAAAAATCCTAAACTAGGAAATAATTTTAAGAAAGTTTTTTCCTAAATGAAAAACATTTATATAATAAATATATCAATATCGACGACACAAGGATTCGTAATCTTTAAAAAGGACGGATATGGTATCTTGAAGATATCGATAAGTATAAATAACCCTTCTATATTAGAGAAATGCGTGTAAACATAATTTGCAATTATGAAAATATTTATTTCCTTTTGCCAATATATTCCATATTTCTCATATATGGTTGAATAGCTTTTGGTAAGCGGACAGTCCCGTCTTTTTGTTGATGATTTTCCAAAAATTGAACCAAAATACGTGGAGTCGCAATTCCTGTATTATTCAAAGTATAGGCATATTCCATTTTCCCCGTTTGCGCATTTCTATACCGAATATTGGAACGCCTTGCTTGCCAATCCAACAAAGTTGAGCAACTGTGGGTTTCGCGATAGCGTTGTTGCGATGGTGACCAAGTTTCAACATCATTCATGCGGTACTTCCCTGCCCCCATATCTCCGGTACAACATGCAACAATTTGATAAGGGAGCTCTAAATCTTGCAAAATTTCTTCTGTGTTTTGCAACAAAAAAGCATGCATCTTTTCAGCTTCAGCAATCTCCGCTTTACAAATAATATATTGTTCAACTTTATTGAATTGATGGACCCGGAATAAACCTCTCGTATCTTTGCCGGCGGCACCTGCCTCTCGTCTAAAACAAGGGGAAAAGCCTGCATATTTAACTGGTAAATCAGATTCTTGTAAAACTTCCCCCGAATGAATGCTGTTCAAAATGGTTTCTGCCGTCCCTGCAAGATATAAATTATCCTTTGGCAATTCGTATACAGATTCTTTATCGAATGGAAATTGTCCCATATTATAAAACGCTTGTTGAAAAGAAATTGATGGAACGCTGATTGATGTAAAACCCTTATCTGTCAATTTATCTAGCACAAATTGCCATAAAGCCATTTCTAAACGGAGCAAATCCCCCTTAATTCCCACAGTTCTTGTTCCACAAATTTGTGGAATACGTTTAAATTCTCCCCAGTTATTTTTTTCAATAATATCAACGTGATCTAATGGTTCAAAATCAAATATTGGTTTTTTGCCAACAGTGCGAAGAACAACGTTGTCTGCATCACTTTTACCTTTTGGCACATCTGGGGCAGGAATGGTTGGCGTTAATTCTATCATTTCCTTGAATTTTTCTTCCATTGGAACAAGTTCTTTTGAAATTTGTGTGGCTAAATTTCCAGATTGGCGAGAAAGTTCTTTAATTTCTTCCCGTTTTTCGGAAGAGGCATTTTTCATTTCTTTGCTAAAGGCATTTCTTTTAGATAACTCGGCTTCCATCATTTGTCTTGATTCTACGATTTTTCTATCCAAATCTAATAAAGAATCTATATCTAGATCTATACATTTATCTTGAAGTGCTTGTTTCACAATAAGTGGATTTTGCCGAATAAATTTAATATCTAACATGTATGAGTATCCTTCATAAAAATCAAATCATTTTCTTGTTTTGTGCGGTAAAAAGTCTACGAGATTATTTCTTTTTCGTCAATCATTTTATTATTATACTATTTTTTCATAAGCAAAAAGTTTATATGTATTTTTTGGAGTCTGTCATTTTTGATCTATATAAATATCATAAGAAAACAACAAATTTACATTGCATTCAAAAACAAAAGCTTGTAATTTAAAGGTTGGAACAGTTTATCTTTGCTAGAGGGGAGAGTTCGTGCAAAAGAAAAATCATTTTTCGAAGGGACTAGCAAAATTCATCAAAGCACATAGGGCTGCTCACGAATCTTTGCCTGTTTTTTTAGGACGCCTTCTTCGGACAAAATCTTTATGTATGCCTTTTTTTGATTATATTTTAACGCATCCTAGAGAAAGCAAGCAAAATCATCTTGCTTTAGCATCTTCTTTTAAAACAAAAAAAGCATCATTAGCTTGGTTTTTGAATCACGGCGGGTATGGACATGCTTTTGGTGAGTACATTTTAAATAAATGGAATCAAGCTAAGAATGTGGAAGAAGTTTTAAAATGGATGCCTAATTTTTGCCCTTGGATGTTGGAAAGTCGATTTAATGGGATTCGTGTTGGTGCTGTCCCCGATGATTTTGTGAATGAAAATACATTTTTGCTCCTTTTGCAAGACATTTTACGTTCAAAAGCAGTAAAAAACTACTTAGAAATCAAAAGGTTAGAAGGTCGTTTGGATGAATTTGCAGAAAAATATCCCCAAATCAAAAAAGTAAATATGTTTCAAATGGATGAACGACGCGAATTCATTAAAGATCTTTTGCGCAAACAATGTACAAAGCCATTTAAGTTAAAAAAAGATGGGAAAAGTTATACTGTAGAGTTCCTTTGTAACCCATTTTCAAACAAAATTGTATTTAAAATTGCAACGCCCTCTGGGAAGTCATATATTGTTAAAACGTTACCTTATAATTTTGTTAATATTCAATCGGATCGGGCGCGGAAAGAACATGAAAACCAGGCTATTCGTGCGGATTCTCCGTTTTCAAATGCAATGTTAGAATTTTATTTAAAATTTAATCATTCCGAACATGCCCCAAAAATTTTGTATTACAATTATCAATACGAAGTTGCTTTATATGAAAAGGAAGAAGGAGATCTTTATACATTTGAAGACAAACCTTACGCCATGCGTGATTTTTATTGTTTTAACAAAAAAATAGTTAAAGATGCCAATCTTTTGGGTGTTTATATTAATGATATTTCGTTGGGTAATTTTTTGATATCTAAAGAAGATAAAAAAATTAAAATTATTGATATTGGACATGCATCATATGTTAACCCATTAGTCCCTCCAACGGCGGGATTATGTTTTACTTTCGGAAATTTGTGTGGGCGCGAATATTTGCCTCATTTTGGAATTTTTAGTTTGTAACGGAGCAAAAATGAAAAAAGAAAATTTTTTTAATCATCGATTAAAGCTTTATCCAAAAGATACAAAATATTTGAATTTATTAGCAAAAGAAATAGGTGTTTCTGATATATCAAAAATTGCCTCAATTATGGGAGAGCAAGAATTAAAATATTATTTAAATCAAGCTCAATATGAAAACTTTTTAGGCAATGCCCCTTATCGCGCGAACCTTCATACCCATACTTCTGTTTCCGATGGACAAATGAAACCCTCCGAGTATTTAGATGTTCTTTTGAACTACATCGAAAAAAACAATATCAAAAAAATGCTGGTTGCTGTTACAGATCACGATTCCATTGAGGCCTTACCTATTATTTTAAAAAAACTAGCTCTACATCCAGAAAAATATCAGAACATTCGTTTGGTTTTAGGATGCGAATTGAGCTCCGCCTATTTTGATTCGGATTTAAATTGCCCTGCCGATTTTGAATTACTCTATTATGGGCTCAATCCATTTGATAAAAATTTAAAAAAAATGTTATCATCTATTACCTCTAATCGTAAAAAAGCGTTGCTTCCAATTGTGAAAACTTTGTGTGAACAATATCCGAACGTTCCTATTGACATCAAAGAAATTCAACAAATAAATCAAAACATTCGCAAAGGTTTAGGTGTAAATTTGACTTATGACATATACAAATATATGGAATCTAAAATCGACGTTTCTCAACGCAAGTCTTTATTTTCTTACTTGTTCAATATAGGGGGGCCCAACAGTGAAGAAAAAACATTAAAGATATTCAACTTCATTGATGATCTAATGCGTGTTGTCAAAAAATCAAATCTTGGTTTTGTAAGCATGGCACACCCTCCAAAGCTTTGCTTAGATGGGAAATTATCTGATGTGTTTATTTGGAATACAAAAGCGGCAGGACGTGATCCCGGCCAAGTTTTTGCTTTGGAGTTGCTTCGCTTTTTAAAGATGAATGGCGTAACGGGACTTGAAATTTTTTATGGTAATTTTCCTCATGCCTTGAATGAAGCTTTTAATAATGTTTTATTTCAGCGTAACTCTGAAGGAAGTTCTGAAAAATGGGTGCAAAATTTCATTAATTTTGCCAATGAACATCATATGATTAAAACAGGAGGATATGATAATCACGGCTTTGATTTTGGAACAAGTCAATGACAGACGTATTAAGGGCGTGGCAGGAATTTAAACCTTTAATTGCGGAAGGTTATAAAGTCTTAAACAAAGAAGTCACACTTAATCTTCCAGGACCTTGTATGCCCGCTTGGTCAATTGATAAAGATTCTGGAATCGGCTCTCCTTATGGTATAGGGGCACAACGTATTGCAGACTTTTGGAAAGATTGTGTGCATAAAATTTTGCTTGGTCCAAATGGAAAAACGACACCGGAAACCAATTTTTCGCCTTATGTTTCTGAAATATTGCACAATCCTTTTTTTATTCCTTTAGAATTTTTAAAAGATGAAAAATTAATTTCATTAAAAACTTTAAATAATATATATAACACACCGAAAAACAATGATAAAATTGATTTTTATAAAGTAAATGAATCGTATCAAAAAGCACTTAATGAAGCGTATGAAAAAAGTCACACCTCCCTTTCGAAAGAAGCTTTTATTGAAGATTTATGTTGTTATTATATGTCTAATGAGCCCATTCCCTACATCGCTGATTTACAAGCTCAGATTCCAAACAGCATTTATCAAAAAAATCAAAATTTGTTTTTAAACGGATTTACATTAGGTTCTCCTTCAGATAATTTTTTTGAAAAAGCGCGTAATTGGGGTTTTAAAATATTGGATCCTGCTTATTTCTTTACATCCAAAAACAAACTAGGAAAAGGCGGACTTCTTTTGTTAAAGATTTTTTCGGATGCTATGCGTTGGCATTCAGGGGGATTAAGGATTGACCATTATATTGGATTTGTTAATCCTTATCTAATTTCCGACAATCCAAATATCCCAAACGGTCGATTGTATTCGTCTTTTGACAATCCCGTGTTAAAAAAATATCAAAAAAACACAACGGAAGAATTCGCCAATATCACAGAACATATTTTAATACAAGCGGCTCAAGGAAACAATTTATCTTTAAATGAAATTTATATCGAGGACATAGGCAATCGCCCACCTCAGATGGATGCTGTTATTGAAAGATGCGGATTGGGCCGGCTGTTAGTTTCTCAATTTGTTGAAATTGATGATGATAACCACATCTATCGATTAAAAAACGCGCATCCAAATGATGTTGCTACGCTTGCAACACATGATACAGAATCCATACAAAGTGTTTATAAAAATATGTCCGATGTTGATAGAAGAAAACATGCGTTGAAAT
The DNA here is from genome assembly GCA_964643615.1 of uncultured Lactobacillales bacterium. Classification (GTDB taxonomy): domain Bacteria; phylum Pseudomonadota; class Alphaproteobacteria; order CAAHEQ01; family UBA3637; genus CAZXTR01. The sequence continues at coordinate 28,924 of CAZXTR010000008.1, forward strand.
TGGCTCAAGACTTGAGATGGAATTATACAGATTCTTTAATGAGCCCTACTCAACTTATTCGTATGAAGTGGGCAGAATTATTAACCTGTCCCGCCAAAAGGATCCAATCTTTTTTTACAAGTTTTACTGGACAAGAAGGACGTTATAACCAACCAGGTAACCCCGAAAAATGGAAATTGCGCTGTGTCACGAATTTTGAAAGTCTTTACTTTAAAAATTTATCTGCTGGGTTGGCCTACAATCCATTTGATGCTATTGTTTTAGCTATTTATGCAAGAGGGGATGATTTTTACAAAGCAAACGAGAATCTTGTCAATCGGTTACGCCAAGCAGAACAAGTCATTTTTTCTTTATCAAAACAAAGCATTTAAACCTTTTTTGATCTAATTAAAAAATTATTATCTTCATTTCAGATCTGCATAATAGATGTTAGCATTTCTTGCCTATCAACATCCGAACCCCATACAAGTGTTTGTAAAACAAAAAAAACTCAATTTTAAGGAGTTTGGTGGTTGGAGTAGATGGATTTAAACTCAATATATAACTAATTGATTTCAAACAATTTAAAAAGCTTTATGAAAAAATATAAAATAATTTATGAAACATTTTTGCGATTAACTATAAATCCTTTCACGAACCATTTACGCTCATTAAATTCGCCACCCTTTCCTTTGTTAAAGTCAGAAACTAGGTGGAAGTACCCCATAACCCGAGTCCAACATTCAACTGTTTGTCGTTCTTCATCTTTTAAAATAATTTCATTTAGAATATTAGCCAAAAAAAATAAATCTAAATTTTATAAATTGCTTTTACATATTTATTCTCTTTGTCTTTTCTGTAAATAAACCGCCAATGGTAATGAACCCTTTTTCTGATTGCACTTTCTGTGTGCTATTGCAAAATTATGTGAGGGACGAATGCCTTCTTGCTTCATTTGATGTTTACTTACGATATGGTCTATAGTTAAGTCCTTTTGAGTTTTTATTTCCTTACCGCATAAATAACAAACTGGATATATCCCTTCTGTAATGTCTTTCCGTGCGAGAATACGTAGATTCATTTTACCTCCTTTAAAATAATTTCATTTTACAAAACTTTTTAAAATTGATTTTAGCCTTAGCATATTTTCCAAACAAAATAGTATTAGTATTTTTAATTTACAAGCATTTTTTTATATTTTTAAAAATAAAATTTAAAAATAAAGAAATCCTTTTATTTTCGGTGGTCTTGAAGTGTTTGGAATCATGATTCAATTGCCGAACTGGTTTTATTTGAAAATCTAAAATTTATAATATATAATCTGTATATAAAATTTATATTGAATCGGAGAAAATAAATGAAGAAAATGTTGATTTTAGTGTTGAATCATGCAACAAGCCCTTAAATAAAATAGGAGATTGTTCTTCATGATTAGATCTTTATTGCCCCTTTTTAAAAAAATCGGCTTAGTTGAAGTTCTGTTTTCCAAAACAAATACTGGGGAGGGGCTAATGCCAAAAATATCAATTATTATCCCTGTTTATAAGGTGGAAAAGTATTTATCCAGATGCTTGGATAGTATTTTGGCGCAAACGTATCAAGATTGGGAAGCAATTTGTGTAAATGACGGCAGTCCAGATAAATGTAAAAAGATTTTGGCCGAGTATGCACAAAAAGATAATCGCAACAAAGTTATTACTCAGAAAAATCAAGGGATCTCTATCGCCAGAAACAATGCGTTAAAACAAGTCAAAGGGGTATATGTTTGTTTTTTGGATTCAGATGACGAATTAGAACCAACATTTTTGGAAGAACCGTATAAAGCCATTACAAAAGAAAACGCCGATATGGCTGTTTGTGGCTTTCATCAAGGAACTGAAAAAATAAATTGTCCAAAAACCAAACAGCATACCGTTATATAAACGGGTGTTTGATAGCTATCTGCAAAGGCGATTTAATTTTGCTTGTGCGGTATATGGGGGAAATTATATAAAAAGGAACTTCTTAAGGATTTATTGTTCCAAAAAGAAATCTCAGAGGGGGGGGAGATATACTATTTTTATATCAGAGTCTTTATTTGGCCAAAAAATTGATTTATCTACCCGACAAATTGTATTTTTACAGAATCCGTCCCAATAGTGTTACAACCAGCTTTTTGTCGGAGAAATTTGTTTTAAAAACCATCAAAACGGCAGAATTATTGAACACATATTTTAAAGATAAAAAATTATCCCGAAAAACAAGGAAACGTTTAAATCAAAAAATTGCCAAACATATTTTTAAGTTTGCAGTGTTGGAACCCAAACGTAAAGATAAAAAGAACCTAAATAAGTGGCATCAATTAACTCGTCCATTGCTGAAACAACTGGAACAAAATGGCACCTATCAGCCAAAACATCTTTCCTTAAAAAATCGATTGAAGTCCTGGGTATTTTTAAAAGGATGTAAAAATAGTTAATTTTCGGCTTAAAATGTTCGAACTCTTATATAGGCGCTTGTAAACAAAAGAAAAATTGCTAATAAATGGCGTTTCGTGCTTAGTGGTCGGAATCAGCTCACAATTCACGAACTATTTATAAAATCTAATCAGTTTCTTTAGATATTATTTAGAAGTCTGTTTTTTTGATTTCTACTAAATGATAAAAAAATGAGTCTCTGCTTAAAAAACAGAGGTTTAATATTTATTTTTCATCCAAACTAATAATGTTTCTATTAAATTGTACCTTTGCTCATACTTTTTAAACAGAAAATCTCTTGACTATTCTTAATAACTCAAATATCGTTCAAGTGTCTACTTAAGTGAACTAAACTCGGGGAGCAGCACCTTAGGAGAATAATGACTGATAAAAAAGAAATAAAAGTTGGCATAATAGATGGAGCCAATCCATTTTTTATAAATTTATTAAAACAGAAATATACCATCACAGAAAGTGATAATCCAGATTATCTCTTTTATAGCATATTTGGAAACAAACACCACAAAAGTAAGGCCATTAAAATATTCTTTACTGGCGAAAATGTGATTCCAAATTTTAATTATTGCGATTATGCAATGGGATTTCATCATATTCACTTTGAAGATAGGTATATGAGATTACCTTTATGGCGCTTATATACCTCAGCCTTAGATTTAGCTCTTCACAAAGATATTCTCGATAAAGATAATGTTCTTAATCGAAAATTTTGTAATATGGTTGTCTCTAACTCAAAACAAACAGATGGTATTCGTGAGAAATTTTTTAATTTACTCTCTCAATATAAACAAGTTGACAGTGGCGGACGATATAAAAACAATGTCGGAGGTCCAGTTCCAAATAAATTAGAATTTCAAAAGAATTATAAATTTACTCTAGCTTTTGAAAACATATCCACTAGAGGATACTGTACCGAAAAGATTCTAGAAGCCTTTACATCAAACACTGTCCCAGTCTATTATGGAGATGAGACAGTCTATCAAGATTTCAACCCAAAAGCATTCATTAATTGTCATGACTATAAATCTCTTAATGAAGTTGTAGAGAAAGTTCGTGAAATGGATAATAATCCTAATGAATATTTGGCTATGTTGAATGAGCCCATTTTTAAAGACGGAAAATTACCTGATAAATATTTAGATGATAAAATTTTAGAATTTCTAGCCCCAATCTTTGATAATCCTATAGAGCGAATACGTCGCTGTAAAAGCGTCAAATACTATGCTGATATAGACTACGTTCATATGAAGAAACGAGATGTCATCAACTCTGTTAAATTTCATCTTATAAATAGAGTCAAAAAATTATTCACAAAAAAGTGACTCTTTTAATACTCATCTTTGTTCCCAAATTATTATTAAATTAAGTTATTTTTATACTGAATTTGAACTTAAAAAAATGGCTTAAAAATTGCTGCATGAAAGCCACATACACCTGAGGTATATATATTCGGGCAATAGTATATATATGAACGGGATAGTTTGAAGGACACAGCAACTTTTTAGATAAAACCGGGTTGAAGGTGACTTTCACCCCAAGATGAGTCCAGATGGGAGTAGAGTAAACCCATCATAAC
>CAZXTR010000009.1:0-5393 GCA_964643615.1 uncultured Lactobacillales bacterium
CAATGCCTGCCAACCCAAAACGTTTTGCATTTTCGACGGTTTTTACGCCTATTGTTGGTAAATCAATACGACGCTCTTGGTTTGGCTTTTTCACTTTGACTAAAATACTTTTTTGCACCCCATGTCGCAAAGCATCGCACCGTTCAATTAAAGCATCCGTTCCTTCGATTGCCTCAACTCCCAAAATCAAACCTTCGGATACAATTACAGATTGCCCCACGTCTGCTTGTCCTAAGATTTTAGCTACCTTAAACCCTTTTGCAATATCTTTGATTTGATTTGCAGATGGCTTAACTTTTCCATAAATACCTTTTTTAGAAAGTCTGTCCTGTAAAATTTCATCCGCTCCAATAACATAAAAACCTTCTTTTTCCACTTCTGATATAACCGCTTTTAACAAACCATCATCTCCCAAAGATTGAACCCCTGCTTTTGCAAAAAATTTCACAGTTCTCCAGTCGGGACACATCGTAGATATAGTTGGACGCCGAATGCCGCCTATCATAACAATTTCTTGGACTTTTTGTTGATGTAATAAATCAAATATCTCGCCTACCGCGCCAATGCGCATCCAGCACATATAAGGCGTCGATAATGACTTATCCGCATTATCTTTTATTGCAATAACAAAATAGGGACGACCTTGTTCTTCGCACGCATTAATCACATCTTGTGGTAACCTTCCAGAACCTGCTATAATCCCTAATTTTTTCATATCTAACCTATTTGTGGCTGCAAAATATTATTTTTAGACGGGTTTTGAACAAATGCGATAACTTCTTGAACTAACGCATTGTCTTTGTATTCCGAAGCATTTGCCAACCGTTCAATTCTATCTTTAAAATTTGCCTCACTGTTAAAAAATAAATCTTGATATGCCCGTTGCAATCCCATTATCAGAGTGTTCGAAACTCCTGCTCGGCGTAATCCGACTAAATTTAATCCCCCCAATCCAACCCGTGCACTCCCCATAACAATACCATAGGGAATAACGTCTTGTGCTATACCACACATACCTCCAATCATTGCACCCTTGCCTATATGCGTAAATTGCAATACCGCAGATAATCCGCCAATAATTGCTCTATCATCCACATGCACGTGACCAGCCAATGTGGCATTATTGCTCATAATAATATCGTCACCTAACACGCAATCGTGCGCTATATGACTAGCAACTAAAAACAAATTTCTATTCCCAATGGTTGTGATTTTATGATCGACTTCCGAACCTACGTGTGCTGTCACATGTTCACGAAAAGTGTTATCATCCCCTATAATTAATTGTGCGTCTGGAGCATTGCTTCGTTTGTGTTGTGCTAAAGTTCCAATCGCAGAAAAAGGATAAAATATATTTCTTTCCCCAATTGTTGTCACCCCCGTCAAAACAACATGTGAAATTAATTTACTCCCTAATCCAATTGTGACTTCGCCATCAACTGTACAAAAGGGCCCAATAACGACATCATCCGCTATATTTGCTTTCGCATTAACGATAGATGAAGGGTGAATGGTTGGCATATTTGTCTCCTATTTTTGAATAATCATCGCACTAAAGGTTGCTTCAGAAACCAACGTTCCATTGACATACCCTTCGCCAGAAAATTTATAAACGTTGCGCACATTTTGTTTCAATTGAACGCGCGATTCTAATGTATCTCCTGGGACAACCGGTTTACGAAATTTAACATCATTAACCGTCATAAAAAACACTCCGCTGTGTCCTTGTTCTTCTTTAGGAAGAACTGATAAACAAATAATTCCCGCTGTTTGTGCCATCGCTTCAATTTGTAAAACTCCAGGCATAACTGGATTGTCTGGAAAATGTCCTTGAAAAAAAGGTTCATTAAATGTTATATTTTTAATACCGGTTCCCGACTTCCCTGGAACAACATCTAACACTTTATCCACCAATAAAAAAGGGTAACGATGAGGTAACATACTCAAAATTTCTTGAATCCCTATTTGTGGAATAATCTGCGTATCATTCATTATTTTTCTCCTTTTTTGTTTTACTTTCTTGTAACATTTTTTGAAATAAAACATTTTTACGCATCCAATCCAAGTGCGGTTCGGCAGGACTTCCCATTATAACTTGCCCAGGAGCTGTATCACGCATCACTCCCGATTGAGCCCCTATTTGAGTCCCTTTTGCTATTTTTAAATGTCCAGCGAAACCAGATTGTCCTGCAGCAACAACAAAATCACCGAATTCACAACTGCCTGCAATACCAGTTTGAGAAACCAAAACACAATACTGACCCAATTTGACATTATGCGCTACTTGCACCAAATTATCGATACGACAACCATCTCCAATTATAGTGTCACCCATTGCACCTCTATCCACCGTCGTGTTCGATCCAATTTCAACATCATTCCCGATAATAACACGTCCCAATTGAGGAACTTTCGTTGCTCCTTTTGCGCCCATAGCAAATCCAAAACCATCTTGCCCCACTTGAGCCCCTGGGTAAATATAAACTTTATGCCCCGCTAAACAATAGCCAACTGTAGCATTCGCCCCAACAATGCAATCGTTTCCCATTTCAACTTTTTCTTGAATAACCGCATTTGCTTGAACCCAACAATTTCGCCCAAGTTTTACCCCTTTGCCCACAAAGGCTCCTGCATCAATCCTACATCCTTCGCCGATTTGTGCCGTATCTTCAATAAAAGCTTTAGGAGAAATTTCTGCTTTTTGTTTTTGAGGATAAAAAGCTTGCGCCACCAAACCATAGGAACGGTGAGGATCTTTAGATAATAAAACCGCCATACCAGATGGCACATATTGCATAAATTGCTTATTTATAATGCAAGCCCCCGCTTTTGAAGCCTCTAAATTCTTTCGAACCGAAGGAACAAAAGCCCAAGAAATGTCGTCCTTCGTCGCTTCTTCTAAACCTGCCACATCGTTGATAATTATATCGGCACAACCTATATCTTGTAATTCGCATTCTGCTAATTTAGCCAATTCAGACAACTTAAAAGGTCCCTCTTTTTTAAAAAATCTTGGATCCGCCATTTTATTCTTCCTCTGTTGTTAAAAAAGTTGATAGATTTTTAAAATCCGCACGTTGCATTGTTCTATTTAATTCAACCACAAAATCATCAGTAATGTCTATATTTTTGTGCACATAAAGTACTCCTTCTTGAATTAAAACTAAGTCCAACCCTTTTTTAAAAGCGACTTTTTGCGCTACAACTGAACCTTGTTTTTCGACTTTTTCTAATATTTCCTTACTTGCCATAGAAATTAGATTCAGTTGAGCCATTTGACGATTTTGAAAATCTAATATTTGATTTTTTAATTCATTTGCTTTTTTATCAAAAACTGCTTTTTTCAATTTTCTTTTTAATTTAGATAATTGAATGTCTTTTTTTTCCAAAATTTGCCGTTCGGTCCAAGCTTCTTGGCGCCATTTTTCTTCTTGTTCTTGTTGTTGAACTCGAATGTCGTAATAAACAAAGGCTTCCTGATACACTCTTTTCATATCAACCACTCCAATTTTAGCCGGCTCTATCGGAGGTTCCTGAAAAACAACTAACAACGCAAAAACAACCACTATTAACATCAACACTGTATAAAAACGAATAATAGAGATGCTTCCTTTATTTTGAAAAATGGCATTTGTTTTTTGTGAAGCCCATTGCATCAGGTTCGATTTAAAATACTCTCTCCACTTCTTCATTTAAAAACCTGCTCCAAAACTTAACCGAAAGACTTCTTTTTTGTCATAATCTTCTTTTACAATAGGGAAACCAAAGTCAATGTTAATCGGCCCCATTGGAGAACGCCATAATACACCCGTACCAACCGAAACCCGAGGTGAATTTGAATATTCAATTGTCCCCGAAATATAACGCCCATCTGGACGACCCAATACACCCGCATCAACAAAGATTTTACCTTGCATACCAAATTCGGCGGGCAATCCCAACGGGAACATTAATTGAGTTGAGCCAGTCACACGCCAATCGCCCCCCAAAGCATCTCCCGTTCCTTTGTCCCGTGCCCCAACACCACCCGCTTCAAAGCCACGCAATGTTGTTCCCCCTAAATAATAACGATGATTAATGCGTATATCATCATCAATACCCACAATATAGCCTGCACTGCCTGATACGGATAAAACCAAATGCGTAGCCATTTCATAATATTTCGCTACGGTTAAATTACCTCGCACAAATTTAGCGTCCCCACCAATACCTGCAAAATCAAAACCTAAAGAAGAATAAAATCCTTCGGAGGGGTTGAAAATATTGTCTCGCGTGTCATAAGACAAAGCTTGACCGATCATAGATAAATTTGTTTTCCCTTCTTGTTCTTTGATATAGCGAGAAGCAGTTGAATCAACATTTGTAACCTCATCTTGTTGCAACGTATATTTCACTGTTTGACGCACTCTTTCTGTGTAATCCCAGCCTAAACGTAAATCACCACCAACCGTTTTGGCTTCATAAGAACTATCATCACTGTAATCGCGCTTAATATGAAATATATCAAACCCTGCCGACATTGGCAGGCCAAGGAAATAAGGATCTGTATAACTAAGGTTCACCTGTGTTTCATTTTCAGAAGTTGACGCATTTACACCAACTATTTTTCCTGTCCCTAATAAATTTCTTTCTTGCACACCCACCTCAAACAACAATCCATCATAAGTTGACCAACCCACGCCAACATTGAATGCACCTGTGGATTTTTCGGATACGTCAACCGCAATATCCGTTTTATCCAGTGCATTTACAACGGGGATCGTACGTATGTCAACTTTATCAAAATACCCCAAATTTTCAATCCGTTGACGTGAACGACGAATTTTATCTGTATTAAAAGGATCTGCTTCATTCAACCTTAATTCTCGGCGAATAACTTTGTCCAATGTCCGACTATTGCCCATGATATCAATTTCGTTGACAAAAATACGTTCTCCTTCTTTAATGTCAAAAACAATATCAATCGTATGGTTGCTATCGTTCTTTTGGAACAGCGGTGTAATTTCAACAAAAGCGTAACCATCACGTCCCATTTCATCTGAGATATTTTGAATGCTTTCTTCAATATAATTTGCGTTGTAAATAGACCCTTTTGAAGTTGTTATTTGATCAGCCAAAGCATCTATATCCACATGAGGTAACGTGATTTGAACTTTTGATTCGCCAAAACGATATCGAACACCTTCGGTAATATTAAATTTAATAACAAAGTTTTCGTCTTTATCTTTTGTCACGTCTGTACTGTTGATTTTAAATTCTGGGAACCCTTTGCTAATATAGTACCGACGCAACATTTCTTTATCGTATTCCAAACGGTCGGGGTCGTATGTATCTGTGCTTGACCAAAACCGATACCATTTCTTTTCACAACTGACCATAACTTCACGTAAATC
>CAZXTR010000009.1:5493-31568 GCA_964643615.1 uncultured Lactobacillales bacterium
TTTCAATTTGCACGTTGTCAAAAAATCCTGTTTGAAACAGCGTTTTAACCGCATTATCAATTTGTAATTGAGAAACTGTATCTCCTGCTTTGAACGGCAAATAAGACAAAACTGTCGCAGATTCTATCCTTTGAGCACCATTCACTTTAATTGAATCAACTAAAACATCTGCAAAAGCTACAGACGACATCAAAGTCAAAGAACCAAAAGCAAGCCCCAATTTTTTTGCAATCATCATTATCCGAACATCCTTTCAAATAAACGCGGAACATCATTACATAATGTGTAAACAAAAATAAAAATAAGCGACCCCGCTCCAATTTTTATCAACCACGCCTGAACTCTTTCAGTAACAGGTCTCCGCGTAATTGCTTCGATACCATACATTGCCAGATGTCCACCGTCCAACAAAGGAATCGGCAATAAATTCACAAAACCAATGCCAATAGAAACTTGGATAATAAACAACAACAAAGAAAAAACACCGCCCTTTGCTGCATCACCCGACGCTTCAGCAATGCCAATAGGCCCCCGCATATCATCGGCCGATCGCCTTCCCGACAAAACCTGCCCTAAATATTGCACGGTATCGACTGTCATTTCATATGCCATTTGCATTGCTTTTATCAACGCACCCCCAACTGAGTAATCCTCAAAAGAAATTTCCACATCCGTAGAAGCAACAACCCCGATTTGTGGGCTCTCTCCTTGTTCTTCTGCTTTTGGCAAAACCTTAAAATCTATATTTTGTCCGTCACGTTGAACTGTTAAGGTGATTTCTTTGCCAAAACTAGAAATTACAATCGCGCGTTTCAAATCCGAAAATTCATCAATTGGTTGATTGTCAACGTTTAATATAAGGTCGCCTTTTTTTAAGCCCGCTTGTTGCGCAACAGAACCGTCTAAAACATCGCCAACAATAGCCGGGATTTTAGGATACCCTATACTAAATAGCACCATGGCTAACGCCACAACCGCAAAAAAGTAATTCATAAAAGGTCCCGCGAAAATAATCAGCGCTCTTTTCCAAAGTTTTTGTGCCATAAAAGTATGTTTTTTTTGCTCTTCTGTTAAACCCACGTCAGATTTTTTCGCACTAGCAGGATCTTCATCCCCTAACATTTGCACATACCCACCCAAAGGAACTGCACATATTTTCCATTGTGTTCCCTTTTTATCAATACGACCCCATAACTTTTTCCCAAAGCCCAAGGAAAAGGCAACCACTTGCACGCCACACATCCGTGCTACAATAAAATGTCCGCCCTCATGAATAATAACCACCAAAGATAAAACAACAACAAAAGAAATTAATGCTTCAAAAACAGATAAAATTTCCATATCTATAAATCCAATAATTGATAACTATCTAACAACAAAAACAATGCCACTGCCGATGCCGTAAATAAAAGCCCGTCAATTCTGTCAAAAATACCACCATGTCCAGGGATAAGTGCACTAGAATCTTTAAGCCCTAGATATCGTTTAATGCTAGATTCAAAAATATCTCCCATTTGTGCAACAACCGCTAATAAAGCACTAGAAATCACAAACAAAGCAACCGACATCTGACTATCGTAATATGCATTCATAAACATCACAAATTCGTATGTCACCAAAGCTGAAGAAACAACCCCTCCCAACAATCCTGCCCATGTTTTTTTAGGGCTTATCTTTGGAGCAAGTTTTAGCCCTCCAATACTTTTACCAAAAACATATCCTCCCACGTCCGTCGCCCAAACAACACACAATACCCATAAAATAATTTCATAGCTATAAACAGGCTCCATGTATCCCAAATAAACCAAACTTAATATCGGGAAACAAATGTAAAAAGTCCCAAACGATAAAAGTAATTTTTTACCCGATTTAAAATAAATTAATAATGCCGTACATATAATCAAGCCTAAAGAAAAAAATGGATTATCTAATCGCAAAAAGGCCAACATCGTCGTAGACACGGCTAAAATAATAGCTACTTCTGACGTTTTTCCCGTCACCATCTTTTCCCATTCCCACGCCATAGTTGCTCCCATTAATGCCACTAAAAGCGTATACGCGGGAACAATATCCGTATCTCCGTACAAAATTGCCCACAAAACAATCGGACCTAAAACTAGTGCTGATAAAATACGCTGAACTAAATTATTTTTCATTTTTATTCCCTCTTAATCCCTCCAAAGCGTCGTTCCCGTTTGTTATATGCTTCTATTGCTTTATCCAAATCTTGTTCAGAAAAATCGGGCCATAAAACGTTTGAAAAATACATTTCTGTATAGGCTAACTGCCACAGCAAAAAATTACTCACTCGTTGTTCCCCGCTTGTTCTTATCATCAAATCTGGATCTGGAATCCCAGAAGTATCCAAATTTTTTGCAATCAAAACTTCATCAATAGACGCCGGATTCAATGTACCATCTTTTACTTGAGTTGCCAACTTTTTTAATGTACGGGTTAATTCATCACGTCCGCTATAGCTTAGCCCCAAAATTAAATGATACGATTGATGAGATTTTGTGGTATTTTCTAAATGTGTCATTTGATCTTTTATATCTTGCGGAAAGCGAGTTTTGTCGCCTATAAAAGAAACTTTAACATCTTTTTGTGTCAATTCGGTTAAATCTTTTTTTAAATAACTGCGGAATAATTCCAATAATGTATCCACCTCTCGCGTGGAACGTTTCCAATTCTCGGTCGAAAAAGCATACAACGTAATATAGTGAATACCTAGTTTTTGCGCATACTCTAAAATACGCGTCACTTTTTTTGCACCTTCTCGATGGCCCTGAGTCCTTGGGAAACCACGCTCTGTCGCCCATCGACCGTTGCCATCCATGATAATTGCAATATGTTGTGGAATTACAGTCATTGGGGTTTAAACCTGTTTAATTTCCGTTTCTTTGCTTTTTAACAATTCTTCCATTTCCAACACGGCTTTATCCGTCATCGTTTGCACTTCGTTTTCCCAACGTTTTTGGTCGTCTTCCGAAATGCCGCTATCTTTCATTTTTTTTATTTTATCTAAAATATCTCGTCGAGCATTACGTACAGAGACACGTCCTTCTTCCGTATATTTAGCCGCAATTTTGATCAACTCTTCTCGACGTTCTTGCGATAAAGGAGGTAACGGAATTCGAATTTGAACGCCATCATTCATGGGGTTAAGCCCTAAATTCGCCTCTACAATAGCCTTTTCGACACTTTTCATTAAACCTTTATCCCAAACCGTAATCGACAACATGCGAGCTTCTGGAACGCTGATAGTGCCGACTTGGTTAATAGACATTGTTGATCCATAGGCATTCACAACTACGCTATCCAATAATCCCGTCGAAGCCCGCCCAGTACGAAGCCCTGCAAATTCGTGTTTTAAAACATCTATAGCTTTTGCTGTTTTTGTTTGCATTTCTTGTTTTAAGTTTGAAAAATTATTCATTTTTATTCCCCCTTGTTTATTTCATTATCGTAAAGGTGCCATGCCCGCAAACCACATCAGCAAAAGATCCCAGAACAGATTGATTAAAGACAATGACAGGAAGCCCTGCATCCGAAGCCATAGCTATGGCTGTTGCATCCATGACTTTTAATTTTTTGTGCAACGCTTCATCATACGAAATAGTTTTGTAAATTTTTGCTTGCGGATTTTTTTTAGGGTCGCCGTCATAAATACCATCTACTTGAGTTGCTTTTAAACAAACATTACACTCCATTTCAATCGCACGCAATGCCGCACATGTATCCGTTGTAAAATATGGATTGCCTATCCCCGCAGCAAAAATAACAATACGCCCCTTCTCCAAATGGCGCAAAGCACGACGACGAATAAATGGTTCAGCTACTACAGTAATCGACAATGCAGATTGCACTCGCGTTGGAATACCTACCTTTTCTAGTGATTCTTGTAAAGCGAGTGCGTTCATTAATGTCGCTAACATGCCAATATAATCGGCTGTCGCCCTATTCATGCCATTCGACGCACCTGAGACTCCACGAAAAATATTGCCGCCGCCAACAACAACACAAACTTGGACCCCTTTATCATAAACTGTTTTAATTTCCAATGCCAGTTGCGTTAACTTATTAGGGTCTATGGATTTTCCTTCACCCATTAACCCTTCGCCCGACACTTTAAGTAAAATACGATGATAAAGAGGTTCTTGTGTCATTTTTTGACCCTTTCTTATAAAAGAAGATTATTTTTTCAATTGAGCATTTACCTCGGCTGCAAAATCTTCTTGTTTCTTTTCAATACCTTCTCCCAAAGCAAATCGAACATAATCTGTCAATTCAACAACTGTGCCCAACTCTTTCGAAGTTTGAGCCAGCACGTCTTTGACTTTCTTGTCTGGATCCATAATATACGATTGTTCTAATAATACAACCTCTTCGTAAAATTTACGAATGCGCCCTTCTATCATTTTTTCAATAATGTTTTCTGGTTTCCCCGAAGCACGCGCCTGTTCGGCATAAATTGTTTTTTCATGTGCAATTTTTTCAACATCTAGCTTTTCAACACTTAAAGCCAACGGCGCTGTCGCGGCAATGTGCATCGCGATTTGTTTCGCAACCGTTTTCAACTTGTCTTTGTCTCCATTGGATTCTATCGCCACAAGCACGCCAATTTTTCCCATATTCGGCACAACCATGTTATGAATGTACGAAGCTACAATCCCATTTTTCACAGACAATGTCGCTGTCCGACGCAAATTCATATTCTCACCAATTTTAGCAATTAAATCTGTTAAAGATTTTTTATCGGATTCTAAATTACCATCGCTCATAACGGTATCAACAAGACGGGCAACAAAAGATTGAAATTCAGCATTTTTTGCAACAAAATCCGTTTCTGAATTTAATTCAACAATTGCTCCTTTTTGTTCAGAGGATTTTACCCCAACCAAGCCTTGGCTTGCAATACGTCCTGCTTTTTTCTCCGCAACAGATAATCCTTTTTTGCGTAAAAAGTCAATAGCTTGTTCCAAATCGCCACTCGTTTCGTTCAATGCTTTTTTGCACTCCATCATACCTGCGCCCGTTTTTTCACGCAATTCTTTCACTAATGACGCTGTAATTTCTAGCATTTTAAATTCCCCTTTCTACTGATTTAAAAAGGGCAACGACTGTTTTATGGCCGTCACCCTCGCCTTTTTATTTAGACTTTATTTATTTCTTTTTTTTATTTTCTTCAATAACGGCTTCTTCGATTGGTGTTTCTGTTGCCGCGCCCACGTCAACCCCAGCCGCTGTCAATTCTGCTTGAATACCACTTAACACAGCACTAGAAACTAAATCACAATACAATTGAATGGCGCGAATAGCATCATCGTTCCCTGGTACAACATAGTCTATATCATCAGGATCAGAATTGCTATCACAAATTGCAACCACTGGAATATTCAAACGATTAGCTTCTTTAATCGCTAATTGTTCCTTTAACGTATCAATAACGAATAAAATGTCTGGGCGACCATTCATGTTTTGAATCCCCCCCAAAGAAGCAAACAATTTTTCTCTTTCTCGGTCAATATTTAACCGTTCTTTTTTCGTCAAACCTTCCAATTCTCCTTTTTCGATTTTCGCATCAATTTCCTTTAACCTTTTGATAGATGCCGAAACCGTTTTCCAGTTTGTCAACATACCGCCCAGCCAACGATGATTCACATAAAAAGAACCACAACGATTTGCAGCGTCCTTCACAATAGGAGATGCTTGATTTTTTGTACCAACAAACAATACTTTACCACCTTTTGCAGAAATTTCACGAATAGCCTCTAATGCACGATACAGGGCCGGCACTGTTTGAGCTAAATCCATAATGTGAACACCTTCACGTGTCCCAAAAATATAAGGTCCCATCTTAGGGTTCCAACGACGTGTGTGGTGACCATAGTGAACACCAGCTTCAATTAATTGACGCATAGTAAATGTAGGAACTGACATATTTTTATCCTTTCTTTTCCAGTTATCCCTCCGCAGAATAAGAAATTTGAAAACTTTTTCCAAACACCGGAACGATTGCATCGAAATCCTCGGGCAAACGTAGTTTCTGCGTGCGTTATGCAAAATGGGTTGTATCAGACTTTACAAAAAAAAGCAACAAAAAAATAATATAAAGCACAAAAAAGGAGAAAATACTATCACGAGCAACGGCAATTTTATAATTTGTATTCGACAAGTTTTTTATTTATAGGGGAAACATACCTCAAAAAATGCCTTTAAAAAATTTGGGCCTACATAAAAAAAGAAGTTGCGTTTTTTAATAAAGTCCACTTGAAAAAAAATAAAAGTCTATTTATATATATTAAATATGAAGAACAGCGTCATTCAATGGTTTATTTTGTTGTTAATTATCCCATTATTTTTTTGGGGGATGTTGGCGTTATTGGTGATAGTTTGGTACATTGCCTTGCCTTTGTTGATTGTTTTATTTATTCTTTCATGGATTAGAGCACGGCAAATTCGTCACACATGGGAACAATTTTATGCTTCAGCGTTTCAATCGAGTCGTGGCCAAACATCAAGATCCTCACGCGTAAATGATGACAACATTATTGAGGATACCGATTATGAAGAAGTAAAAGAGTGATTTTATGGAGATAAAAATGCCGTTGTGTTTATTTTTCGACATAGATGAAGAAGGGTTATCTTTTCTTGATCAAAAACCTCTTGTTGGATACGAAGCTCTTTATTTCGCCGAGGAATTTAATAGCAAAAACACACAATCTTTGGCGTGCAATTATAACACCGTCGAAGTCATTTCCGTCTTTCCTCATTCTGAAGTGTTAAAGAAAGATTATTTAGATTTATTTCCAAATTTAAAATTGATTGTCACACGATCAACGGGGTTTAACCATATTGATTTAAACGACGCTAAAATGCGCCATATTACCGTTGAAAATGTCCCCAATTATGGGGAAATTACAGTTGCCGAGTTTACAATAGGAATTTTGCTCGGCCTATCCCGAAAAATTTACAAGGCAAAATCACAAATGAAGTCAGATAACGTCCATTTAAACGAATATATTGGACAAGATTTATGCGGTCGTACTTTGGGGGTCATCGGCACCGGCGCTATCGGACGGCGCGTAATTGAACTAGCTCTTGCTTTTAGGATGAACGTATTGGCTTTTGACCCTTTGCCCAACCCTATTGTAGAAAAAATTGGTGGACAATATGTTGATTTAACAACACTTTATAAAGAATCAGACATGATTACTTTGCATTGTCCTGCAACAAAAGAAAATATGCATATGTTGGATAAACAAGCTTTCACACAAATGAAAAAGGGCGTACTTATAGTGAACACAGCACGGGGGAGCTTAATTAAAACGCAAAGCCTCTATTCGGCTTTAAAATCAGGGAAAGTCGGGGGAGCAGGCTTGGACGTGTTGGAAAATGAAGACGTCATCACGCATCGAGAAATATCAACTGAGATTGATCAAAAAGACCATTCTTTTTTGATAGATTCTCTGATTAATTTTAAAATGATGCAATTGGATAACACCATCATTACACCTCATATCGCCTTTAATTCTATTGATGCAGTGCATCGCATTTTAAAAACTTCGATAGATAATATTAACGCTTTTGCAAAAAATAAAATTATAAACGCGGTGGGATAGAATTTTCAGACGCCGCTAAGTCATCAAAAAGAATGGGTATTTGCACGTTCATTTTGTGTAATAACATTTTCATCACTTGTTGCACAAAAGGATGCGCGAAAGGTGAACACCGTAATGAAAAAACATGTCGCCATTCTCGTAAATTCGCCGTCATTATTACATCTGCCTTTGTGGAATGAGGCAATAACATACGTAATTGATCAGGTTTTGCCCCCATCTTTGCCATTTCCATGTATTTTTGTTCCATCAAACTCATTGCGTCTAGCCAAATCGCGTACATTTTAGAATCTGTAATATGACAGGGATTTATCACGCTAATTTCTCCGTCAAACCTTCCCTTACTGTAGTTGCAATAGTGGGTACTTTCTATAGCAAAGCTTGCAATCCGATGGCGCGTTAAGTCTTTATAAACACCAATGTCACAAGTAATTTTAGCCGTTACCGAAAAATGTTCTATCATTGCTAAATGGTTTAGTTCTATTAACTTTTGCACCATTTTTTTTGCACTTTGTCCATCAGCGGTAATATTATCTTCGCTTTTATAACAATTACGGGCACAGGATTCAATATGTTTTAGAATAGCTTCGCCATCCAAAGGAGTTAAAATTTCAACACTTGGTTCAATGATTTTTACCATGTTCATTCCTCTCTTTTTTCCCACCATACACAAAATCTATACGGCATTCAAGCAAGAAATATCTTGTACTTTTATTCCCTTTGTTTTATGGTTGCTATTACAAAGAAAAGGAGGGTTCATGAATATTTTAATCATTGGTGGCGCGGGCTATGTTGGGTCACATACAGTAAGACATTTTCAACAAAATGGTTATTCCTGTCTTGTCGCAGACAATTTAGTTTACGGTCACACTGAAGCCATATCTGGCATTCCCTTTTTTCGTGCGGATTTATTAGACAAAGCGTCCTTGGATAATGTTTTTCAAAAAAATAAAATCGACGCTGTTATTCATTTTGCAGCATTTGCCTATGTTGGGGAAAGCGTGGTTAACCCACAAAAATATTATGAAAACAACGTTGTTGGAACTTTGAATTTATTAGAAGCTATGCGCAAATCAGGTGTCAATAAAATTGTTTTTTCAAGCTCTTGTGCAACTTATGGAACTCCTCAATACACACCAATTGACGAAACGCATCCACAAAATCCTATCAACCCTTATGGGCGGACAAAATTAATGGTTGAACACATCTTTGAAGATTATCGGCAGGCATATGGTTTGAACTATGTTGCGCTTCGGTATTTTAATGCTTCCGGAGCATCTGCGGATGGAACAATCGGAGAAAGCCACAATCCTGAGACACATCTTATACCTTTGGTATTCCAAGCTATTCGCAATAAAAATCAAGCGATTAAAGTTTTTGGTTCGGATTACAACACCCCAGATGGCACGTGCATCCGCGATTATGTCCATGTTGAAGATTTGGCTTGCGCACACAGATTGGCTTTAGAAAAAATATCTTCTTTTAGTGGATGTCTTAATTTAGGAACTGGCGTTGGCACTTCGGTAAAAGAACTAATCAAAGAAGCTGAAAAGATAGCCGGCATGTCTTGCCCCGTCGAATATGTCGCACGACGAGCAGGCGACCCTGCTATTTTATACGCTTCTAACACTAAAGCACGTGAAATCTTAGGATGGAACCCTGTATATATATGCATCCAGGATATCTTGAAAACCGTTTGGACGTGGGAACAAAACAAACGTTATTAAACAACAACAGGGGGCTGCCCCCCTTCATTTCAAAAATTACCAATGCCTTTTGTTTCGCGTGCCATCGTCCCCTAATCTACTACATGTCTTTTTTGGATTTTGGAGAAGCAAAAAGGCTTTCTTGTAGTCTTGTTAAATCGTCTTTATCCCCCGCTATAACAAGCTACCTTGTCCCCCCCCCTGTCAATTATATCCGTGTTTGATCGGCGCACGCTGAAAGCAGGGATAAATAGACAACTTGTTCGGCGTTTTTTCTTTGATATAAGCCACAATAAAGCATCTTTTTCTTTAAGCTTTGAAAGAGCCGCCAAAAGGCTGGAAAAGAAAAATATATCGTTCTCTAAATAATTACTTATCTTTCAAGAAGCTTCATAACGGCCGAAATGACTTTTTTGAAAAAATCAATCGGATTAAAATCTGCTTACATTCAAAAGTCATCAATTATTTTTTAGATGAATCTTTAGCCAACATTTCACACAACAATCGGAAAACGACGAACACCACAAAAACAGATATTAATCCGCCCAACATTGCCGTAAAGTTTGGAATGCGCAAAATAGACACAGCACCAGAAACACTTAAAATAAATAACCCAACCATGTAAATGATTTGTAAGTGTTTTTTAAATACAGGTTCCCATTTAGACGTTAAAATAGGCTCTTTTAAATCTTTGAATTTTAACAAAAAAGCACTCGATTTATTCAATTGCTTTTTGACTTTTTCCCAATCGATTGAATTTTTTTTATCCATTTATTTTCTCCTTGTTATATTTTTTTACGCATTGTAGGAAAAGCTACCACATCACGAATAGATGTAGAGCCCGTCATTAACATAATCAACCTATCAATTCCAACACCCAAGCCTCCCGTCGGCGGCATCGCATGCTCTAATGCCGTGACAAAGTCCTCATCCATCATATTAGCTTCTTCATCTCCCGATTCACGTTGGCGAACTTGTTCTTCCAGCCGAGCCCGTTGGTCAAGTGGGTTTGTTAATTCGCTGTATGCATTGCCCATTTCCCATCCATTAATAAAAGGCTCAAACCGTTCTACCAAGCGTGGATTGTCCCTGTGTTCTTTAGTTAGTGGAGAAATATCTTTAGGATGATCTATTACAAAAGTCGGCTGAATTAATTTCTTTTCGCATCTTTCTTCAAATACAGTTGAAACAATTGTGCCCCAATTCATTTTTTCTGTCACCACAGAAATGTTCAACTTTTGCGCCATCTCAAAGGCTTGTTGCCCTGTTTCACACGATCCAAAGTCTACCCCAGTTTCTTGTAACACTAAATCCAACATAGAACGGCGCGGCCAATGGCCCCCTAAATTGATAGTTTTCCCGTCAAATTCTATCGTCGTCGTTCCGCAAATTTTCATTGCCACCGTTTGAACCATATTTTCAAATAAATCCATCATATCCTTATAATCTTTATAAATCCAATAAAGCTCCATCATTGTAAATTCTGGATTATGACGAGTGTCCATTCCTTCATTGCGAAAGTTCCGACCAATTTCATAAACAGCTGGCATGCCTCCAACAATCAACCTTTTTAAATAAAGCTCCGGCGCTATACGTAAATATAAATCCATATCCAACGTATTATGGTGCGTGACAAATGGCTTTGCATTCGCCCCCCCTAAAATTGGATGCAAAATAGGCGTTTCTACTTCTAAAAAGCCTAAATTATTCAAATATTCACGAATGCACGATATTATTTGACTACGTTTGACCAAAGTCGCCATTGTTTGATCGTTGGTCATCATGTCCAAATAACGCTGGCGATATTTAATGTCTTGGTCTACTAAGCCATGAAACTTTGCAGGCATTGGCAATAATGACTTTCCTAATACTGTCAATTTATCCGTAGCTACTGTCAACTCCCCTCGCTTCGTCCGACGTACAGTACCTTCGGCCCCTACAATATCACCTAAATCCAACAAAGACAATACCGTTTTTTCCGATTCAGGCAAACGCTCTAACGAACTAAACACTTGAACTTTTCCCGTAACATCATAAACATCCATAAACATCCCTGAATTGCGAATGGATTTAATTCGACCCGCGATTTTAACAACGTCTTGTGTCTCCGTATCATTAGGCAAGTTCGCGTATTTTTCATTCAATGTTTGCGCCGTTTGCGTTACTTGATAAGAATAAGGATACACGTTTAATCCTAAACTTTCCAATTTTTGTAATTTTTCAATACGAATAGAGCGTTGATCTAAATCTATGTAAGGCGGTTGATGTTCTGTCATTTTAATCCTTTCTTCACTTGGTTAAAAGCATACCATTTTTTAAAATTTCGTCAACTTTTTTATTATTAAAACATAGAAAATGAATTTTTTAATTTTATTTTAATCTTTTGACTTTATTTTTAGATTGATAAAAAAAAGAGGGCTTCTCATATGATGGATACTAAAAACAATCGTTTGTCTTTTTCTAGAGCATTTTTTGCTGGCTTTAACATGTTTTCAACGCATGTTTTTTTCTTTGTCATGACATTGTCAACCATTATCGAGGTTGCCGTTGTTTTCCCTATTTTTTCATCTTTTAAATCCTTGTATTTTGAGTTTTTACAGACAGGAGAGATTCCTCCTTCTCTGATTGTGCGAGCGATTCTCTTGATTCTTTTGTTTGGATTGACTTTTGTCGGATTATTTGTTTTTATTTTAATGAGCAACAAAAAGTATGTTTTTAAAATTGGCGTTCATACCTCCTGGCGCTCTTTTTTAAAAGTTTTTTTTAAATTTTTGGCCTTATTAATTCCTGTGTTTATTATATCTCTAGCACAATTTAAGGCGGTTGTTCTATTTGTGCAAAAAATGTCGAATGTTCAATTGCCTGTCGAACAAATTACCCACGTTTGCAGTCTTGTTTTTATTACGTTTCTTTTCTTATATCTAGCTTACGCTTTGCCCTTGTTTGTTAGGCGGTTCCAATTACCGTTGGTGCTTTGCCCACAAAAAGTCAGTAAACATTTTATTATCTTTTTTATTTTCCTCGGAACGTTAATTGTCACTTGTTTTATGTTGAATTTTATGACGTCTAGCATTAGCCTTTGGCCTGGGCGCGTCTCCATGGCATGTGAACAAGATAGCTTAACATTAGGCTTTTATTGTATCAGTCTTTTAATCGTCAGTAGCATTGGCTTATTTCGCGCACGTTTTATATTGTATCCTTTTGTAGTCAGCACAGCCGTCTATCTTTGTGCACCAGCATTTGGATTACCCCCGTTCCCTTTTGGATGGCTTGGATACACTATTTTGTTGTTTACGTTTTCTTGTTTTTATTTTTCCTTGTTTCTATGTTCGTTTTGTTTTGGGTTCATATCTCATTTAGCTTGCCAGATTGCTTTGTTGTATGAACGAGGACATATTTATTTTCAAGACGAAAACGAAATAGCCTTTCATAAATTCCAAGATGAATTAAATCATCCTGAAAACTACAAGTCTGAAGAACAGCCTGCTAGTGCTCCAGAAGCTCCAAATATTTTTCATTCAAATGCCCCTTTATAGGATTTATTTATGAAAAAACTGTGCCCCTATTTCGGGTCATGCGGAGGCTGTCTTTTTCAAGACCTGCCCTTTGATGAGTATTTAAAAAGTAAACGTCAAAAAATCGTCACTGCTTTAGCACGCAAAGCCATTCATTTTCCCATTGATCCCGTGATTTCTGTGCCCGTTGAAACAAGACGACGCGCAACCTTTGCTTATCAAAATAACAAGTTTGGTTTTTTTCGCAAAAAAAGTCATGATTTGATTGACATTCACCATTGTTTATTATTGGTTCCTACTTTACAAAATTTAATGCCCTCTTTAAAAACTTTGTGTCAACAAATTGGAGAACAAGCGTCTATTTGCGTTTTAATGACCAACGAGGGTGCCGATATTGCATTGTCGACAAAGAGCAAAGGCAAAACATCTTTGCACACGTTAGAGACAATTGCCTCTTTTTGCCAACAACAACCTGTTCTTCGTTTCGTATTGAACAATGACATTATCTATCAAATTGCAAAATTACCTTATCCTTCAAACGTTTTTTTGCAACCTTCTCAAATGGGGGAGTCTTTGTTGGTAGAAAACGTTTTGCAACATGCAAAAGGAGCCCACAAAGGGTTAGATTTGTTTTGTGGCACGGGAACTTTTACGTTGCCAATGAATAAAGTTGGCATCATTACAAAAGGCGTCGATTTAACAGTCGATTCTATTCTTTTTTTAAAACAGCAAGGCGTCAATGCCATAATTCAAGATTTATTTCGTCATCCCATTTTAGCGGAAGAATTGAACCTTTATGACGTAGTTGTATTAGATCCTGCGCGTGCAGGAGCTAATGCCCAATGCCAACAAATTGCTGAATCGTCCGTAGCAAAGGTGATTATGGTTTCTTGCAATCCCGCAACTTTTGCCAGGGATGCGCACACATTAACCAACGGAGGATATCAATTAAAACAATTAACTCCTATTGATCAATTTATTTATTCCGAGCATATCGAAATTGTTAGCCTTTTTGAAAGATAACTTTTCTTTTCGGATTGTTTAAAATTTTTTATTGACAAAAGAGGCGTTTTCCCCTATGGTAATTTCTTTAAAGTGTTTTATCTGATAAAGAAGGTAAGGTGTTGTATGAAAATCGCAAGCTCTTTAAGTGCTCTTTTGAAGCGCGATAAAGATAATAAGTTGGTACGCAGAAAAGGTTGCGTTCGAATTATTAACAAGAAAAAGCCTCGTTACAAAGCGAAACAAGGTTAAAAAGACCCGCCATTTTGTGGCGGGTTTTTTGTTGAACATTTATACCTATTTAATTCTTAATGTTTTATCGCGATGAAATCGACACCTTCGCCAAAGCTAGTTTTCTAGCTTCCTCTTTTTGATAATTTGCAAAGGACAGAGTCAGTTTTTTTTCCATTTCTTTCTCAATCTTTTTATTGGGAATCCCCGTGGTCGAACTTGCTAACCGTCCCCAAAAACCAATTGCTCCTTTTTCTGATTTTACCGCTTTTTTAGCCACTTCTTGTAAGTCAATAACTTTGGCATCATCCATTGCAAACATCCAGTCCACAACTTGAGGAAGCGCCGTTTTGAACTCCGTCTGAGTCATAGGCTTCACAATTTCTTTTTCCTGAACAAAAAATTGCATAAATGGTACATCGTTTTGTACGGTAATCGAAGCTGACGCTTTATCAGTTAAGAAAACATACGCTTTGTTTTTTATTTTTATATCTTGCAAAGAGAGGCCTATTTTATTCCCCGCAATCAAATTCCCTAATTGTAATATTTCATTGTCTTGTTGTGCTTTTAGATAATCAGCGTTTTTAATAGTGATTCCAGCAAACGTTAAATCCGTATTTTCTTCCCCTTGAACTCCAACAATACTCGCCGTTGCAACCGCCCCCACCATCGTCAAATTCTTTAACAAACTTACTTTTTTTTGGGTTTTCTTTTTTCGTGTCATTAGCATAAGTCAGCTCCTTTATTGTTGTCTTCTTGTAGGGTATGCCTTTTTTTATTTCGCGCTAGTAAAATTTCATCTTTATTTCCAATAAGTTATTCCTTTACATGTTCTTGTATGAGCTTCCTTGATTGATTAATTAAAAGTCTTTGTTGTGATGTAATTTTATGAGGTTGACAAACTTCATTACTTATTGCCTTTGCTTGAGCAAATTGACAGATTCTAGCATAGGTGTTCTTTACAACTGTATTAAGATCCTCTCTGTTATTTACAAAAATAGTTGTTTTTGGGTCAAGAACGTATTGAAATTTTTCCAAAAAAAATTCTCTTTTCTTTGCGTCGTCTAATAAAGCCTCCTGTTGATCTCCATCTGTTTTGTTTGTATAAACGAACAATGTTAAATCAGGCTTTAAACTAGGAGAAAATATATTACGACCTAAATCTAAATTTTGCCTAGTCACTTGGCTAGAAACAATTGTATCAAGCAAGCTTTTAACATAATAAACATTTGAATTTTTATAGTCAGATTTTGTCTTAATAAGTTCAGAATACCAAGCATTCGCAGCAAAATAATACAACACATGGACTAATGGAGAAGACCTTGATACATTTTCATCCATTTTTTTACTGCCTATAAAAAAAGAGGAGCCCTTGTCTATCTCTCTTAACCCCGTTGAAATTGATTTTATTTCACTGCCGTCCAGTCCTGTTATTACAACGAACATTTTTCTCCTTTCGGTTGTTATTCTTAATAAAGTAAGCTCTTTAGCTTTTGTTACATCTAATTCTTCATCCTATTTTAGGCTAACATCTTGTAAAAAGACTATTTTTTATGCTAAAAAACAATCCAGTGTAACATAATATTCTATAAAAGTCAATATATTTTAACTATTTCTTAATTGTTTTTAACCCCGTTTTATGCCGATAGAAATGTACAAGACTGTAATATAAATGGACATACTTTTATTGGCTACGATGTTAATCAGGCCAGTTATCTAAAGAAGGTAAAACAATGTTGACTACGGTCAGAAGGCAATTACAAACGGGGCTCCCCTTACCAACAACAAAAGACATTGTTCGTTTTAAGCATGAACGTTTTGATGCGGTGTTTAGCATAACTGAAAAAACGGTAAAGACCTGTATGCAAAAATAGGTATAACCGCCCGTTTAAGAGTAAAAATTAAAGCAACCTATCGAACTTAGTAATTTTCTGTTATATTTTTGTTTCAAACTAACTTCTCTTTGGTTCGAACGGCCTATGTCTACCAACAAAGGCCTCCTACTGCAGGGAAGTTTTTTGTTGGTGGGCGAACAGGGACTCGAACCCTGGGCCCGCTGATTAAGAGTCAGCTGCTCTACCAACTGAGCTATTCGCCCCAACGGGGGCAGATTGTACCCGATTCCACAAATTAAGTCAATAGGACAAGGCAAAAATTATGCAGTGATCATTTTAAAACGAACGTTAATTACGTTTGTTTTTCCAACTTCACATATCCCAACAAAGCAATTAATGCTGCAGGCGTCATTCCAGGCAATCTGGAAGCCACCCCTATCGTTTCAGGTTGAGCTTGTTGCAAGCGTGTTTGGATTTCAATCGACAATCCCCCAACCTTTGAATAATCTATGTTGAGTGGAATTTTTAATTCTTCCTCTTTGCGTAAAGCTTGGATATCCAAGTCTTGGCGTAATAAATAACCAGCATATTTTCCTTCTATTTCCATTTGTTCGGCGATATCTAATCGCACATTTACCAAAGACGGAAACGCTCGCACCATTACATCCCATGAAGATTGTTCATATCCTAGCCATTGTAATATTGTCCTTTTGCCAGAAACATGCCCAACGTTTATGCCTTTAGATTGAAGTTCTTTTGCCGTCACGGACGTATGCATCACAATTTCTTTTGTTTTTTGATATACCTTTTCTTTTTCATAAAAGGCCTTGCGTCGATTTTCTCCAACACACCCCACTTGAATGCCTAATGGAGTTAATCTTAAATCTGCATTATCTGATCGCATCGTTAAACGATACTCGGCACGCGAAGTAAACAAACGATACGGTTCGTCTACACCAAAAAATGTAATATCGTCTATCATCACGCCAATATAGCTATTTGTTCTATTTAAAATTAAAGGGGTCTCTTTACCTAAAGCTTTGACACCCGCATTCACGCCAGCAACCAAGCCTTGCCCCCCTGCCTCTTCATAGCCCGTCGTCCCGTTGATTTGCCCTGCTAAAAACAAACCTTCTATTTTTTTTGTTTCCAGTGTGCGCTTCAATTGGCGAGGGTCAACATAATCGTATTCAATCGCATAAGCATAGCGCAGCACTTTGACCTCTTCCAATCCCGGAATCGTGTGCAAGAAAACATCTTGAACATCCACAGGCAAAGAAGTTGAAATCCCATTTGGATAAATACTGTTCCCTTCTCGTGTTTCAGGTTCTAAAAAAACGTGATGAGAATCGCGTCCTTTAAATCTAACAAGCTTATCTTCAATGCTGGGACAATAACGCGGCCCGATAGATTTTATTTGCCCAGAATACATAGGGGCTCGAGATAAGTTCGCCAAAATAATTTCATGTGTTTTAGGCGTTGTTTGCGTTACAAAGCAATTAATTTGGGATTGATTTATAGATGCTGTCATAAAAGAAAAAGGACGCGGATTTTTATCGCCTTCTTGAGGCGTTGTTTGCGTCCAATCAATAGATTGTCTGTCCAATCGCGCAGGGGTTCCCGTCTTCAACCGCCCCATAGTTAATCCCATTTTTAATAAATCAGTCGTTATGCCTGAACATGAAATATCTCCCCATCGACCTCCGATTGTTTTGTTTGTTCCTTGGTGCATCAAGCCATTTAAAAACGTGCCAGTGGTAATTACAATGGAATTACATGTCAACCTTTCCCCGTCTGCCAATTTGACCCCAAAAACTTTGTTTTTTAAAGGGTCAAACAAGATTCCTTCAACTGCATTTTCTATAACTTTTAAACAAGGGTAGTTTTGCAATGTTTCTTGCATTATTTTTTTGTATAAATCCTTATCGGCTTGCGCTCGAGGACCTTGAACTGCGGGGCCCTTAGATAAATTTAACATCCGAAATTGCAAACCAGATTTATCAATGACCTTTCCCATGACGCCGTCCAACGCGTCAATTTCACGCACTACCGTTCCTTTACCTAAACCACCAATTGCAGGATTACAAGACATATCCCCAATAGAAGTTATTTTATGTGTAATTAAAGCCGTTTTTGCGCCTATCCTTGCCGAAGCTGTGCAAGCTTCGCACCCTGCATGGCCTCCACCCACAACAATAACATCAAAATCCATTTTACTTTCCTATACAAAATTGACTAAAGATAATGTCTAGCAACTCATCAACACAAACGCGCCCCGTTATTTTTCCTAAAGATTGGGTGGCTAAGCGCATGTCCTCAGCCCTCAATTCTAAGGCGCTTGATGTCAATGAACGCCGCAAACAAGCTAGGCATTCCCTCAACGATTCCTTATATCTTTCATGCGTCACCATCATTGATTGCGTATCGCCCATTTCACACGTAATAAAATTCGCAATATCTTTCCACAAAACGTCCAATCCTTTGCCCGTTAATGCGCAAATAGAATATCCTTCTAATTGTTTTTTAGACGTTAAATCATTTTTATTCCAAACAACCCAATGGTTCGGATTTTGCTCAATCGCGGATTGTGTCAAAACATCAAGTTTCGGATAATTTTGTGCATCTACCAAAGCCAAAACCAAATCAGCGGTTTTGATTTTATCCAACGCGCGACGAATGCCTTCAGATTCGATTTCTTCAGCCGAAATACGAAGTCCTGCTGTGTCCGCAAAAGTCACGGGATATCCGCAAACATCCATCGAAACTTCGATAATATCTCGAGTCGTCCCCTCTGTATTTGATACGATTGCTACGTTTTTTTGCGCTAGTTGATTCAAAAGGCTAGACTTACCAACATTCGGAGCCCCAACAATCGCCACTACAAAGCCTTGTTTTAACCTTTTTCCCCGATTATGATCGTTTAAATGCACGTCAATTTCTAGAATAATTTTTTGCACCATTTTTGTAACTAGATTTAATTGTTCTAGAGGAATTTCTTCTTCAGGAAAATCTAAATATGCCTCTATAAAAGCTAAAGATTTCACCAATTCTTCACGCCATCCGTCATATAATTTTTGTAAAGCTCCGCCCATTTGGCGAATCGCCCATTTCCGTTGTGCTTGCGTTTGAGCGTGAATTAAGTCCAATAAACCTTCCGCGGAAGTTAAATCCATTTTTCCATGATATACTGCACGGCGTGTGAATTCGCCTGCCTCGGCCAAACGACAATTTGGTATATCTCCTAAACAGGAGAGGATTTTTTCCAAAACCGCTCGTGAACCATGACATTGTATTTCCGCGACATCTTCACCTGTAAAGCTATATGGCGCTTTGAAATACAATACAATGGCTTGGTCAATTTTTGAACCATCTTTGTCTAAAATGTCTGAAAAATAAACATATCTTGGTTTAACTTGCTTTAGCGCTGTCATTTTTTTCAACACTAACAGAGAGTCTTCTCCGGAAATTCGAACAACCGCTACACCAGCTTGCCCAGAAGCTGAAGAAAGTGCAAAAATCGTATCCATAATTATCCTTTAAAACATCACCAATGGAGAATTTTGCGGTTTAAAAACATAATACAATATGGAAAAAACAACCGTCATCATAATCCAATAAACAATCCTCATTTCCTTTGGCGTTTTTGAAAAAATCCATATAGTTAATAAAACAAAGCCTATAAAAATAATTTTCGCAGCCCTTGATTCAAGGAATAAAAAAATCTGCATCGCGCTAAAACCAATGCCAGAAGCCCAAAAAAACATGCCTTTGCCCATCCTCTACTCCTTTAAAACCAACGCATTGTAATGCATTTTTCTTTAAAAATCAAATATTTCTTTATTGCCTAATCCAGAAAACAAGCGTCTTCCATAGCTTAGGTAAACCAAAGCAAAGGTATCATCGGCTGTTTCATATTCAATTCTTACTTTGTTATAGAACTTGTCTTTAAAAAGATAAGCAAGCTTTTTAGAAAATAGACAAACTAGTTCATTTGCGCAGGAAATGATTCGTCAGAAAAGTTGAGCATCATTTCATATAATTCTTGCACAACATCTTCTGACAATCCCGAAACTTGCGCCCCCGCCTTTACCATTGCCAATGTCGGGACAACAGGAACTATTTTCAAACCTTCTTCTTGTAAAGATCCCAACATTTCTAATGAATCCAATAATTCATCAGAAATGTCTTCTTGTGCTTTTTTTATTTTTTTAATCATTTTTTATCTTTATTTTTTATTCATTATAACCCGAAATAGATTTCATCAAATCTAAAAATTTTTTAGCAATACTCCGATCAATAATACGATAATAAGCGCGCACCAATTCTAAAGTTTCTCGACGATTCATTGAATCTAATTCAACTGTGGGGAAATCTTCTTTTAAGTCCATTTTTCCTCGATTAATATGACGCGGACTTAAGATTCGATTTCGTCGTTAATCCCTTCATAAAAAAACGATATAGGCGTTTTTAATGCTTGGCTTAAATCCCATAAACGACTGGCTCCAATTCGGTTTAAACCTCTTTCATATTTTTAAACTTATTGAAAAACAAGACCCAATTCTTCCCCCAACTTTTCTTAGCTCATTACCAACATAGACATCAACAGGATTAAGTTCTCCATTTATTCTGCTCCGTGCTGATTTTTTGTTTTGCATCAGTCTCCTTTTGTTTCCGAACTGATATCAGTAGAATATAAAAAGAAACCCCTGTCAACTATAAATTGATTCGATTATAATGTTTTCTTGTTTAATTTTAAATAAAAAAGAACAAGATATATTGTCTTAATCTTCTCTTAAAAAAGACTTATCACAAAAACATATATACTAAAACTCATGTATATGAATCTACTAACGATTATTCATCAAATAAAAACACCTACCATCGTTGTGTTTTTATTACTCTTGCTTTCGGCTTAATAAAAAAACTAAAAAAAGCGACATCAAAGCCAAAATTAAAGGCACAAGCACCCCAAATTGGGCATAAATTGTCGGAGGCAAATCCCTCGGTAATGGGCTGTCCAACGTGCCTTGTTTGTTCAATGGAATAAACCGTTGAATGCGGCCATAAGGATCGATCACCGCACTTATTCCGGTACTGGCAACACGCACTACGGGCAAGCCCTCTTCCACTGCACGCATTTGTGCCATACTCAAATGTTGATATGGACCCGCGCTGTTCCCATACCACCCATCATTCACAAGATTAATTAGCCATTTTGGACGATTGTTTTTGTCTACCACTTGTCCTGAAAAAATCGTTTCATAGCAAATCAAAATACCCGCTTTTGGCGCAGACGGGATATTCACGGTTTTAACGCGATGCCCCGCCACAAAATCTATAGGCAACGCTACTAACTTCGATAACGGCAATATGGAACGCAAAGGAACATACTCACCAAAGGGAACTAAATGTGTTTTATCATAAAAATCAACGATTTGCCCAACATCATTCAATACTAACGCGCTATTAGCAAAATCGCCTGACTTTGTTTGACGCAACGAACCTGTGATTAAAACTTCTTCTTGATGTAATGCCGATATTGTTTCAGATAATGCCTTGTCATCCGTATTCAAAACAAATGGCGTAGCGGATTCTGGCCACAAAACATGTGTTACTTTTTCATATCCACTTTGACGGCTGAGGCGAAGATAGGTATTAAAGTTATTTTGAGCCTTTGTCGAATCCCATTTCAAAGTTTGTGGAATATTACCTTGCACTAAACGAAGCGTCACTCCCCAACTTGTTTGTGGTTGCGCATTCATTAAATGATACCATCCCAATGTGTACACTGTAGCTAAAGACAAGGCTAAACAGAAAAATATTTTTGTGTTTTTTTCAACCACAAAAGCAAAACTACAAAACCACAATATGCTTAATCCCGACAAACCATAAACACCCATAACACTAGCGGTTTGTAATACAGGCTGGCATGCTGTCCAAACATTGCCCAACAAATTCCACGGGAATCCCGTTAATAACCATGAACGGCCCCATTCAAGTATCACAAAAGCACCCGACCAAAAAAGCAACCTTGGGAAACCTTGACGTGTCCGCCAACAAACAAGCGTCGATACGCCGTAAAACGATCCAAATAACAAACCAAAAGTCAATGGTACAACCGGCACGAACATTCCAAATTGTTCTGCATCAATTAACAATGCATTTTTTAACCAAAACAAAGACGTTGCCCCTAAGCCAAAGCCAAAGAAACCGCCTACCCAAAAAAATTGCTTTTTCGTTTCGCATTGATTTAAAAACCAAAACAATACACTAAATGTAAAAAATAAAACAAAAATATGAGAATAAGGTTGAAATCCCAAAGTCGAAAGACCTCCCATTATTCCCAACAAAATATAATATCTTTTAGGCATTTTACGACTTTCTTTTAATGGTGTGATGTTTTTTGATCAGATAAAATGTGAAAATGTAGATGTGGCACTTCTTGTCCCGCACCTGCCCCCACATTCACTACTATTCTGTACCCACCATCAATTAAGCCTAAAAAATCAGCAACTTTTTTGACATCTGTCAAAATGTTCACAATTTCATCTTGCGTAGCCCTTGTAATAAAATCATTATAATCTGTATATGCCTTTTTTGGCACGACCAATACATGTGTTACCGCCCTAGGGTGAATATCGTAAAAAGCCACTACATACGTATCTTCATAAATGAAAAAAGATGGAATTTCATGACGCAAAATTTTTGCAAAAATGTTATTATTATCGTATGCCATTTTTATCTCCTTTATTTTCTTTATAACGTTTTTTTTCAAAAAGACAAAGCCTTTTGTATTGCAAGATACATTTAAAAAATGTTATAAGTGAAAAGTATTTATGATAAAGGAAAAATAAAATGTCAATAGAACGTACTTTTTCGATTTTAAAACCCGATGCAACGCGTCGGAACTTAACCGGAGCTATTAACGCAAAAATCGAAGCGAGCGGTCTTCGCATTGTTGCACAAAAACGCATCCAGATGTCTCGCGCACACGCTGAACATTTTTATGCTGTCCACAAAGGGAAACCTTTCTTTGATGGTTTGGTGGATTGTATGACGTCAGCACCAGTGATAGTGCAAATTCTGGAAGGCGAAAATGCGATTGCTCGGTATCGTAAAATCATGGGTGCAACAAACCCTCGGAATGCTGAAATGGGAACTATTCGTGCCGAATTCGGTTTAGAATTGCCAGAAAACAGCGTCCATGGGTCGGATAGTGCAGAAAATGCAAATACAGAAATGGCTTATTTTTTTAGCGGAACGGAAATTGTAGGGTAAGATGAAAAAGTTTTTATTCTTGTGTCTTTTTTATGGGTGGAGTGTATTTGCATTTGCTGATATGTTTTTAATTCAAAATGTGGCTGTTGACGTTACAGATGAGAATGCGACAATCGCTCGAGAAAAAGCCGTCTCGGAAGCACAAGAAAGAGCTTTTTATTTATTGCTTAACCGATTAACTTTGCCAGAACATGTGGAATCTTTGCCCGTTTTAACGCCAGAAGATATATTGAATTTAGTCCAAAATTATTCTGTATCCAACGAAAAAACATCTTCTGTACGTTATATAGCCAACGTCAACGTTCAATTCAACCCAGAAATGATTCAGACTTTTTTCCAAGAATATCATATACCTTATTTGACGACTTCGGCCGAAAAGCATTTGATTCTCCCTGTTTTTATGCAAGATAAAAATACATCCCCTTTGTTATGGCAAGAAAACAATCCTTGGTTAAACGTTTGGCGAAAAAGCAAGATCGATAACAAAATTGTTCCTATCGTTATTCCTTTTGGTGATTTAACGGATATGGCTTTGTTGAAAGAGGAAGACTTAACTCGCTCAGACGTAGACACTACACCTTTGTTAAAACGCTATCAAGTCGACGCTGTGTTAGTCTTAAAAGTCGTCGCCGACCTAGAATTATCTCAGATTCAAATATCTGTTTATCCTTTAGGAAATCAAGAAAATATATTTAAGCATTTTACGTTGACCTTGCCTTTAAATGATACTCTAGACAATGTATTGGACCAAGCACGACAACAAACAATGCAAGAATTAGAAATGAATTGGCGCAAAGAAAACGTTGCTCGTTTTGACAATCCAACATCTTTAGTGTCGGTTGTGCCTTTAAATAATTTAGCCGATTGGGTGCGTATTCGGGAAATCCTGAATCAAAATAAATTGATTAAAAATTATGTTGTGAAAGCGGTGCGTAAAGACCAAGCGCAAATTGAAATTTTTTTTGCGGGCGCGTTGGGAAATTTCTTTTCCTCTCTAAAGAAAGACGGATTGTTTTTATCACCATCCAAAGGAGATTTATGGAGCTTAAGAGAATTGGATACCGTGCCCCTTTCAGAACTTGAATCTTTCGTTTTGCCAACATCAGATAAAGGATTAAAGTTAAACGAGTTTCCTATGTTAGAAAAAGCAGATACGAAGCAACCAGAAACAGATTCTATTAAGATAAAACAAGATGCAGACACTCCTGTTGGGGCCTCTGTTGACATTAAACAAGAGGGGATTAAAGACTACGAAAGTGATTCGCCTATTCATTCGGGGACAAGATCAACATTACAGTCTTCCGAAGAGCAGCCCGAAACCAACCATTTGTTTGAAACGACTTTTGATGATGATTTTATCCCTGTTACAGAAAAACAAACTGATATTTTTTCGCCAGAAACCAAGCCCGCGGAAAATGAAATTACACCGTCGGGCTTCGATATTGAAAACACACATGGCACCATTTCGGATTTCGGTGTAGACAACATTATTTCCCAACCTACAATACAGGAGGAATATCATGAATAAAAAATTTGTCTTTTGGTTTATTTTTACGTGTCTCTTTGGAGGCCTTATTTATGCACTACGGGGTATTTTGTTGCCCTTTATACTTGGATTTATTTTAGCGTATATTCTAAACCCATTAACGATTCGATTAGAAAAAAAAGTGTGCTCGCGTTCGGTAGCCTCTGGCAGTATTGTCGTTGGGTTAATCATCACTATTTTATCATCTTTGTTAATTATTTTCCCGATATTACAATCTCAAATTATCGGCTTTATACAAAAAGTTCCGTCTTATGTTTCGACGTTGTGGAATAAAATTTTGCCGTTTTTAGACATGGCTAAGGGCTATACTTCACCCGAACAAATGGACGTTTTCAAAGAAACTATTTCCAGTCAAGCATTCTCCTTCTTCAATAAAATTGGTGTCGTTCTGTTAGATTTGTTCGGGGAAAGCATGGTCTTATTTAATATCGTCAGCTTTATTTTAATTACGCCTATCATTACATTTTATTTGTTAAATGATTGGCCTACAATTGTGAAAAAGATCAAAGGCTTTATTCCTCAACACAAAATAAATATTGTCCAAGACCATTTAACACAAATAGATATTATTTTATCCGCTTTTATTCGCGGACAAGTAATAGTTTGTTTGTTTTTGGCTTTGTTTTATGGCCTTGGGCTAACAGTTATTGGTTTGGATTTAGGATTTAGTGTTGGCTTTATCGCTGGGATTTTATCGTTTATCCCCTATATAGGATCCATCACAGGTTTTATATTGAGTTTGTTATTAGCCTTTAATCAATCCGCTGGTTGGAGTTTGTTTGTTGGAGTTTTATTGGTTTTCGGGATTGGCCAGTTTATCGAAGGATATATTTTGACACCCAAGTTGGTAGGTGACAAAGTAGGGCTTCATCCTGCTTGGGTTATTTTTGCGTTGTTTGCGGGCGGTTATCTTTTTGGCTTTTTGGGTGTTTTATTAGCCGTTCCCGTTTCGGCAGTATTCGGTGTTTTATTGCGCTCAGGATTGCAATGGTATAAAAAAAGCACTTTTTATAAAGGTCATTCATGAGTGCGCAAATTCCCTTAAATTTGCCTTATCAAAGTTCAAAAACAGCCGAAGACTTTTTAGTGTCGGATGCAAATAAAGATGCTTTTTCATGGGTAAAAGCTGACTGTCCTCCGTTCTCTATAGCTTTGATTTTAGGAGAAGCTGGGTGTGGAAAAACACATCTAGCGCATATTTTTTCTCCTGTCGTTATTCAAGGGAGTGAATTAGATGAAGCTGTTTTGTCTTGTTTGTCTCCGAGAATTGCTGTTGATAATGTGGAGTCTGCCCCTGAAGTCGTTTTGTTTCATTTATACAATATAGCAAAAGAACAACAAGT
>CAZXTR010000010.1:0-31052 GCA_964643615.1 uncultured Lactobacillales bacterium
CGAAGGTGGACACACTGTCGGCGCCGGCGTCGTCTCCAAAATCTTAAAGTAAAAGGTTTTTGTTTGATAAAGAAAGCTCTTGATTTTTTCAAGAGCTTTTTTGTGCCTATTTTGTGTTTCAATAAATAAACTTGTGAATCTTTAATTCCTTTTTACAGTTCTTGCTATGCGATTTATTGCGCGTATTATTGCGAGTTTATCCGCCTTGTATTGCAAAATAACCAACAAAATTGTATTTTGTTAATGGTATGAAGGTGTTATTGCGTTTGTACTGATGCCGTTTGTAATGAGTGAATAAAACGTTTGACAAGGGTTAGTTGTAATGGTACCTATAACCCTAATACTGTTAAATTAGGGAGAATATATTATGGATGAATTAAAGAAAAATGTTGCGGAAGAAAATACTCGATCGGAACAAGAAGAATTGCGCCAAAAGGAATGGGATGACTATCGAAAATTGCTTTTATCTTGGGCAAAAGTTGTAGCGGTTGTTGCTGTTGCATCGCTTTTCCCACCAGGAGCTTCGGTGCTCTTTGCTTTAGCTATTGGTTATTTAGGTAAAGATATTATTGAAGCATCTAGAAGAATGCAGAAAACTCAACAAGACTTGACTAAATTAAATTCGCCAGAGAAAGAGAACCTAATACCCAATAAGGAAAAAGATCCATTGGGCTATTATACGCACAAAGCAAAATCTTATAAAAAACTGCTGACGACGACAGGGATTGGCTTGGTTGTTTCGGGACTGGTTTGGGTCGGTTCTTTGCCGGCTCTTGGTTTGCTTACTCTTGCTGCTGGGGGTGCTTTTGCGGTAATAAAGGGCGGAAATTTGAAATCGATGATTTCTTTTGATAGAGAAAAAAGCAATCAAAGAGACAAAGAAAAAACACAAGTTAAGGAAAATACCTTTAGCAATCTGCAAACACATGATGTTGTTGGGGCTAACAGTTCTGAAAAAGAAAGTCCTCCTGCGGGGAACATTGTTCCTCCAGTGCGCGAGAATAATTCAAATTTAGTCGGTAATGTTGAGAAAAAATCCAAAAATCGCTTGCGCAAAACTATCCAAATGGCGAGTGAATTGGGGGACCAAACTCTTGATGTAGCGGCTGTTCCATCAAAAGCAAAAGCATCTTTAAAGAGGCCTTCAACAAGAAACCCAGGAGCTCTGAAAGTTCCGAAAGGGAAAGTTGGTAACGGGCGATAACCCAGTATTGTAGTTTTTTAATGTTTTATTTTGGGAGTAAATCGAACGTTTTTTATACTTGGAAAGTTATCGATTATATATAAAAGTTAAAAAAATAAAAAAAAGACTTGATTTTTTCTTTTAATGTAGGTATTATCTCGCAACCCAGTCCTTCTTGATGAAGGGATTCGGTGGGAGTGTGCCTTTTTTAGGGGTGTAGCTCAATTGGTAGAGCATCGGTCTCCAAAACCGAGGGCTACGGGTTCAATTCCTGTCACCCCTGCCAAAGAAGAAAAAAAAGAAAGGCGTTGTACGCAAAGGTTAGGAAATTAAAAGATGAAAACATCTCCAGCAACTTTTTTAAGACAAGTCAAACAGGAAATCTCTAAAATTACTTGGCCAACGCGTCGTGAAACGGTGCAGGCGACAATAGTTGTGATGGTTATGTGTGTTTTTTTGGCGCTGTGTTTCTGTTTTTTTGATTGGGCGTCAATGAGAATTGTTAAAGTAATTTTAGATATTGGAGCTTAAGTTATGGCTTTGAAGTGGTATGTATTGCACGTTTATTCTGGTTTCGAAAAAAAAGTTTCCGAGTCGCTTAAAGAGCAAGCAGAAAAAAAAGGTTGGGGAGATAAATTTTCAGAAATTTTAGTCCCTACCGAAACTGTTGTGGACATTCAAAAAGGAAAAAAGGTTCAATCTGAACGTAAATTTTTCCCCGGCTATGTTTTGGTAAAGATGGATATGAATGACGATACTTGGCATATGGTAAAAAATACGCCGAAAGTGACAGGGTTTTTGGGCGGGAAAAAGCCCGTTCCTATGACAGAAATAGAAGCTCAGCGTATTATTACTCAGGTTCAAGAAGGTGTTGAAAAGCCTAGGTCTTCAGTGTCATACGAAGTTGGCGAGCAGGTCCGTGTTAATGATGGTCCCTTTGCTTCTTTCGTAGGTGTTGTCGAAGATGTGGATGTGGAACATTCTCGGTTAAAAGTATTGGTTTCAATTTTCGGTCGTTCTACGCCTGTTGAATTGGAGTTTACTCAAGTTGAAAAGGTTTAAAAAAGAAAGACTTTGTTAAGTCCAGTCTTTCCGATGTTGTGGAAGAGGAGCCTATCTCGAAAACCACGAAACTTCTAAGAAAAGGACTTTGAGAAAAAAGAGGTTATTATATGGCAAAAAAAGTTGTTGGCTTTATCAAATTGCAGATTCCTGCGGGTAAAGCAAATCCATCCCCTCCTATTGGTCCTGCGTTGGGACAAAGGGGCTTGAATATTATGGAATTTTGTAAGGCGTTTAATGCGGCCACGCAGAAAATGGAAGCGGGAATGCCTATCCCTGTTGTAATTACAGCTTATGCGGATAGGACTTTTTCTTTTATTACAAAATTGCCTCCTGTAAGCTATTTTATTAAACAAGCAGCGAAAGTCCAAAATGGGTCTAAAGAACCAGGCAAAACAAAGGTTTCTAAATTGACAAAAGCACAAGTTCGTGAAATTGGCGCAAAGAAAATGCCAGATATGAATTGTGCAACGATTGAAGCGGCTGCACAAATGGTTGCAGGACAAGCACGTTCTATGGGCATTGATGTAGAGGAATAAAATTATGGCGTATGGAAAAAAATTAAAGGCAAGTTATGCCACGTTTGATTCTTCTAAGTCGTACGAATTAGATGAAGCTGTAAAGATCGTTAAAGAAAATGCAAAAGCAAAATTTGACGAAACAATTGATGTGGCTATTAATTTAGACATTGATGTTCGTCAATCGGATCAACTTATTCGGGGGGCGGTTTCTTTGCCAAATGGCACGGGAAAAACTTTCCGTGTTGCTGTTTTTGCTAAAGGGCCAAAGGCAGAGGAAGCCAAAAGGGCTGGCGCTGACATCGTCGGTAGTGAAGATTTGATGAACGAAGTTTTGGCAGGGAAGATTAATTTCGACCGTGTTGTTGCTACACCCGATATGATGGGCGTCGTTGGTCGTTTGGGCAAGGTTTTAGGGCCAAAAGGCTTGATGCCTAATCCAAAATTGGGTACTGTGACCATGGATGTTGCTGGTGCTGTTAAAGCAGTAAAAGGTGGCCAAGTTCAATTCCGTGCAGATGCTCAAGGGGTTGTACATGCTGGCGTTTGTAAAGCAAGTTTTGACGAAAATAAAATCAAAGAAAATGTGAAGGCTTTTGTTGAGGCAATTAACAAAGCAAGGCCAAGTGGTGTTAAAGGTGTATATATGAAAAAAATTGCACTTTCTTCAACTCAAGGCGTTGGAGTTAAAATTGTTTTATCAAGTGTTTTATAGCCTTTGATAAAGAGATTCCTGTCCAAGACTGTCGGTGGAAACCACGGGGTTTAATTAAAGGGAAGCATCCCGCCTACATAGACAAGAGAAGTGATTTACTCGTAAGAGATTTGAGCTTCTGGACAGGTTTAAGTGGGTTTTAAGAATGGTTCTTAAAACCGAATAGTGAACCGATGGATGCCTGTAAAGGGCGTCTGTCAAAGAAGCGGAGACAAAAGTGAAACGGGAAGAAAAGCAAAAGCTGATTGAGTTGATGAATAATGCTTTTAATGTTTCGAAATTGGTTGTTGTCACCTTAAATAAAGGTTTGACAGTGGCGGACTTTTCGGAACTTAGGAAGATTATTCGTAGCAACGGCGCAAGCTATCGCGTTACGAAAAACCGTCTGACACGTTTGGCTTTGAAAGATACGCAATGCGAAGGGCTGATTGATTTAATGGTTGGCCCAACGGGTATCGCCTATTCTAAAGATCCTGTTGCTGCGGCAAAAGCTGTGGTTGAATTTGCGAAAAAAGCTGAAGAAAAATTTGAAATTGTGGGTGCTTCGTTAGATGGAAAGAACTTAACCATTGCCGATATTAAGGCGTTGGCAAGTTTGCCTTCTATGGACGAATTGCGTGCCAAAATTTTGGGTGTTCTGATTGCTCCTGCGACAAAGTTGGCATGTGTCGTTCAAGTACCTGCTGGTCAAATCGCACGGGTTGTTGGGGCTTATTCAAACAAAGTGGCGTAGTTTTTTTAGACGTGAAAATGTTTCGTATCTGAAAAGAGATACATTTGTTAAAAATATAAAGGAGTATTAAAATGGCTGATTTAGCTAAAATTGTTGAAGAATTATCACAGTTGACTGTTTTGGAAGCTGCAGAACTTTCAAAAATGTTGGAAGAGAAATGGGGCGTTTCTGCTGCTGCTCCAGTTGCTGTTGCTGCGGTTGCTGGTGGTGCTACAGGTGCTGCTCCTGCTGAAGAAAAGACAGAATTTAATGTTGTCTTACAAGAGGCCGGTGCCAACAAAATTAATGTTATTAAGGAAGTTCGCTCAATTACAGGCTTAGGCTTGAAAGAAGCAAAAGACTTGGTTGAAGGCGCTCCTCAAACAGTAAAAGAAAGTGTTGCTAAAGCCGAAGCTGAAGAAATGAAGAAAAAATTGGAAGCTGCGGGAGCAAAGGTTGAATTGAAGTAACCTTTAGTTAATTTGAAGTTTTGGGTCGACTGCTGGAGTTTTTTTGCTTTTAGCAGATCGGCCTAAAATGATTTTTGTTTAAAAGGTTTCCGTCCCTTGGACGGAGTTGTTAAAAAAGATTAAGGAATACACACAATGCCACAGTCCTTTAAGGAAGATAGACGCATCAGAAAAAATTTTGGAAGAATTCCTGTTATTGCGCCGATGCCGAATTTGATTGAAGTTCAAAAAAGCTCTTACGTCCGCTTTTTACAAGAGAATATCGCTAATAAAGATAGAACAGAAACGGGATTACAAGCAGTTTTTAAGTCCATTTTTCCTATTCATGATTTTATTGGTCGGGGAGATTTAGCGTTTGTTAAATATGAATTGGATAAGCCTAAGTATGATGTGGATGAATGTATTAAAAGAGGATTGACTTTTGCGGCTCCAGTTCGGGCAACTTTACGTCTTATTGTGTGGGATGTGGATGATGAAACGGGTGCGCGCTCAATTCGGGATATTAAAGAACAAGATGTTTATATGGGTGATTTACCTATGATGACGGCGACTGGAACATTTGTTGTGAATGGTACAGAACGTGTTGTTGTTTCTCAGATGCATCGTAGCCCCGGAGTATTTTTTGATCATGATTCTGGCAAAAATACTTCAGGTAAGTATTTATTTTCAGCTCGGATTATTCCGTATCGTGGTTCTTGGATTGATTTTGAATTTGATTCTAAAGACATGATTTGTGTCCGTATTGACAGACGTCGTAAATTGCCTGTTACAACGTTGCTTTACGCTTTGGACAGTGAAGAAACTGAACAAAAACGCGCTCTTGAATCCAAAAAAGGTGAAGATTTAAATTTCTCGGAAGTTATGGGTATGAGCAAAGAGGAAATACTTTCTTCTTTCTATCAAAGAAATACATTTGTTCGGGAGAAAAAAGGTTGGAAATTAGCGTTTGATCCAGAAAAAGTGAAGGGTGTCAAATTAACGCACGATTTGATTGATGCTGATACAAAAGAAGTTTTGATGAAGGAAGGCGAAAAGATTATTTTTGCCAAAGCAAAAAAACTTCAAAAAGATGGGTTGAAGAATATTTTAGTCTTTGACGAAGATTTGATAGGTCGTTTTATTGCAAGCGATATGATTGATGAAACAACAGGGGAAGTTATTATTGAGGCGGGTGATGAAATTACCGCTGATGTTTTGGAAAAATTCAATAAAATGAAGGTAAAATCCTTTGATTCTTTGTATATTGATTATGTAAATGTTGGGCCATATTTACGCTCGACCCTGATTGCCGATCATAATACAACACGTGAAGAAGCTTTGATTGATATTTACAAAGTTATGCGACCGGGTGAGCCGCCCACGGTGGAGACGGCGGACAGTTTGTTTAGATCGATGTTTTTTGATTTGGACAGGTATGATTTGTCGTCTGTGGGTCGTGTAAAAATGAATGGGCGTTTGGGGTTCCAAGATGTTCCAGATTCTGTGCGTATATTGCTTAAAAAAGACATTTTAGCGATTGTTAAAATTTTATTGGATTTGAAAGATGGTCGTGGCAAAGTTGATGATATTGATAATTTGAGTAATCGTCGTGTAAGATCCGTGGGTGAATTGATGGAAAATCAATATCGATTGGGATTGTTACGAATGGAACGATCTATTCGAGAAAGAATGAGTTCCATTGAAATCGATTCTGCGATGCCTCATGACTTGATTAATGCAAAGCCTTTGTCGAGTGCTGTGCGTGAGTTTTTTGCATCCAGTCAATTATCTCAATTTATGGATCAAAATAACCCATTGGCGGAAGTAACTCATAAACGGCGCTTATCCGCTTTGGGACCAGGCGGTTTAAAGCGTGAACGTGCGGGGTTTGAAGTTCGGGACGTGCATCCAACGCATTATGGACGTATTTGCCCAATTGAAACGCCAGAAGGTCAAAACATTGGTTTGATTAATTCGCTTGCGACGCATGCCAGGATCAATCAATACGGCTTTATTGAAAGTCCTTATCGTCGGATTGAAAATTGCCAGTTGACAAATGAAGTGGTTTATATGTCTGCAATGGACGAAGTTGGACATACAATTGCTCAAGCGAATGCGTCTGTGAAAAATAATAAACTTGTTGATGAATTAATTACATGCCGTCGCGATGGTGATGTGTTATTGGCGCGTCCAGAAGATGTTGACTATATGGATGTTTCTCCGAAACAATTAGTTTCAGCAGCTGCGGCGTTAATTCCTTTCTTGGAAAATGATGATGCAAACCGTGCTTTGATGGGGTCTAATATGCAAAAACAAGCCGTGCCTTTGTTGACTTCTACTGCGCCATTGGTTGGGACAGGGATGGAAGCACCGTTGGCGCGTGACTCTGGGGCGACTATTTTAGCAACGCGTGCGGGCGTTATTTCACAAGTTGATGCAACACGTATTGTATTGAAGGCAAAAGAAGATGTTGATGCATCGACTTCTGCAGTTGATATTTACACGCTTTCTAAATTTCAACGTTCGAATTGCAGTACTTGTATGACACAACGTCCGTTGGTTCATGTTGGTGATGTTGTGAAAAAAGGTGATATTATTGCTGATGGAACTTCGACGGATTTAGGTGAATTAGCTTTAGGGCGTAATGTGCTTGTGGCGTTTATGCCTTGGAATGGATATAATTTCGAAGATTCAATTTTAATTTCTGAACGAATTGCGCGGGATGATGTTTTTACTTCTATTCATATTGATGAATTTGAAGTAATGGCACGTGATACAAAGTTGGGCTCAGAAGAAATTTCCAGAGATATTCCCAACGTTGGGGAAGAGGCTTTGAAGCAATTGGACGAAACGGGAGTTGTTTATATTGGGGCAGAGGTAAAAGCTGGTGATATCTTGGTTGGAAAGGTGACTCCAAAAGGCGAAACTGTTATGACGCCAGAAGAAAAATTGTTAAGAACAATCTTTGGGGAAAATGCAGCTGATGTACGTGATACGTCATTAAGAGTGCCTCCTGGAATTCAAGGGACAGTTGTTGATGTTCGTGTCTTTACACGACGTGGTTTGGATAAAGATGAAAGAGCTTTGTCTATTGAGCAAGCCGAAATTGATCGTTTAACAAAA
This sequence comes from uncultured Lactobacillales bacterium, assembly GCA_964643615.1. Classification (GTDB taxonomy): domain Bacteria; phylum Pseudomonadota; class Alphaproteobacteria; order CAAHEQ01; family UBA3637; genus CAZXTR01. The sequence goes on from CAZXTR010000010.1 coordinate 7,763, forward strand.
GATCGTGATGATGAACGACGGATTTTGCAAAGTAGCTATAAAGACCGCGTACAATCTTTGGTTTTGGGACAAAAAAGCGCTAAGAGTGATGTTTTCCAAGAAGGAACGGAAATCACTCAAGAATCTTTGGATAAATTATCAGTTGGATATTATAAGAAAATTGTAGTTAAAGATGATAATTTGATGAAACAATTGGAACAACTGACTACAACGCTTGATGAATCTGAAAAAGCATTGCAAGCAAAGTTTGAGAACAAAGTGAGCAAAGCACAGCGCGGTGACGAAATGTTGCCTGGGGTATTAAAGACAATTAAAGTCTTTATTGCTGTAAAGCGGAAATTACAGCCTGGTGATAAAATGGCCGGACGTCATGGAAACAAAGGGGTTGTATCTCAGATTTTGCCTGTTGAAGATATGCCGTATACAGAAGATGGGACCCCGATGGATTTAGTTTTGAATCCTTTGGGAGTTCCTAGTCGTATGAACGTTGGACAGGTTTTGGAAACACATTTGGGTTATGCTTGCCATGAATTAGGTGTTCAAATTGGGCATATCGTTGATGAAATTCGTTCGAAACATGCATCTGTTCAAGATTTACGCCAAAAATTGGATGATGTTTATGAAAAGAAAGAATATCAAAAAGAAATTGCCGATATGTCAGATGCGGAAGTTATGATCTTTGGTGATTCTTTGAAAAAAGGCTTACCTATTGCCACCCCCGTCTTTGATGGTGCGTGCGCGGATGATATTGATCGTATGTTTAAAAAGGCTGGCTTGGATACTTCGGGACAAGTGACTCTATATGATGGATTAACGGGAGAACCTTTTGACAGAAAAGTGACTATTGGCTATATGTATATGTTAAAATTGCACCATTTGGTTGATGAAAAGATTCATGCGCGTTCTATTGGTGCGTACAGTTTGGTTACACAACAACCTTTGGGAGGTAAGGCTCAATTTGGTGGACAGCGCTTTGGTGAAATGGAAGTTTGGGCTTTGGAAGCTTATGGTGCAGCCTATACATTACAAGAAATGTTGACTGTTAAATCCGATGATGTTTCTGGACGTACAAAAGTTTATGAAACATTGGTTCGAGGGGATGATAATTTTGAATCAGGCATTCCAGAATCTTTCAATGTATTGGTCAAGGAAATGAGATCCTTGTGTTTGAATGTAGAATTGAATCAAAAAGAAATGTAGTAGATAAGGGGAGTGGATAACCCACTCCTTTGGACCTTTTAATAAGAGGAAAAATATGAACGAGCTCGTAAAATTTTTTGGACAAGTAAGTAATCCACAGTCCTTTGATGATATTAAAATTACTATTGCATCACCAGAACGTATCCGTTCTTGGTCGTATGGTGAAGTGAAAAAACCTGAAACAATTAATTATCGGACTTTTAAACCCGAAAGAGATGGTTTGTTTTGCGCTAAAATATTTGGTCCGGTGAAGGATTATGAATGTTTGTGCGGCAAATATAAAAGAATGAAATATCGCGGAGTCATTTGCGAAAAGTGCGGAGTTGAAGTAACCTTGTCAAAGGTTCGTCGTGAACGAATGGGACATATTGAGTTGGCTTGTCCTGTAGCTCATATTTGGTTTTTGAAATCTTTGCCAAGCCGCATTGGATTGTTAGTTGATATGCCGTTAAAAGATTTGGAGGCAGTTTTATACTTTGAAAAGTACATGGTGACTGAACCAGGGTTAACTCCTTTGAAATTACATGAGCTGTTAACCGAAGAACAATATGAAAAAGCCATCGAAGAATATGGAGAAGATTCTTTCCATGTTGGTATCGGGGCCGAAGCATTGAAAGATTTTTTAAAGCAAATGGATTTGGAATCCGAAGCCGTCCAAATGCGTGCAGAATTGAAAAGCTCTAACTCTGAAATGCGCCGTAAAAAGATAGTGAAACGTTTAAAAATCGTTGAAGCGTTTTTGGAATCTGGAAGCCGCCCAGAATGGATGGTTTTGGATGTTGTTCCGGTTATTCCTCCAGAACTTCGCCCTTTGGTTCCTCTAGATGGAGGGCGTTTTGCGACATCCGATTTGAATGATTTATATCGTCGTGTAATTAATCGTAACAATCGGTTGAAACGGTTGATGGAATTGCGCGCTCCAGAGATTATTATCCGTAACGAAAAAAGGATGTTGCAGGAATCTGTTGATGCTTTGTTTGATAACGGACGGCGTGGTCGTGCTATTTTAGGAACGAATAAACGTCCTTTGAAATCTTTAGCAGATATGTTAAAAGGAAAACAAGGTCGTTTCCGTCAAAACTTACTTGGTAAGCGAGTGGATTATTCGGGGCGTTCTGTAATTACAGTTGGGCCAGAATTACTTTTACATCAATGCGGATTGCCAAAGCGTATGGCATTAGAATTATTTAAACCATTTATTTATGCAAAGTTGGAACAATATGGATTAGCTTCAACAATTAAAGCTGCCAAAAGAATGGTGGAAGCAGAACGTACCGAAGTCTGGGATATTTTATCAGAGGTTATTCGCGAACACCCAGTATTATTGAATCGTGCCCCAACTTTGCACCGTTTAGGAATTCAAGCTTTTGAGCCTGTTTTAATTGAAGGAAAAGCAATTCAATTACATCCTTTGGTTTGTACGGCATTTAATGCTGACTTCGATGGAGACCAAATGGCTGTACATGTTCCATTGTTTTTAGAAGCTCAATTAGAAGCACGTGTTTTGATGATGTCGACGAATAATATTTTATCGCCCGCAAATGGCAAACCTATTATTGTGCCAACGCAAGATGTTATTTTGGGATTATATTATTTGACAATGGAATGTGAAGGTGAAAAAGGGGAAGGTATGGTCTTTTCTGGGGTCGCCGAAATCATGCATGCATTGAATGAAAAAGTTGTTAATTTGCATGCGCGAATTAAAGTCCGTTTGACGATTTTTGACAATGGGGAAAAGGTTACTAAAATTGTAGAAACGACGCCGGGCCGTGTTATTTTGTCTCAAGTTTTGCCCGATGATGCTAAAACGCCTTTTGCTTTGATTAATCGCCTTATTCGCAAAAAAGAAGTTTCGGATATTATCGATACTGTTTATCGTCATTGTGGACAAAAAGCGACGTGTATTTTTGCCGATAAAATTATGTCATTGGGTTATCGTGAAGCTGCTAAAGCGGGCATTTCCATTGGGAAAGAAGATTTGATTGTGCCTAGCGCAAAAATAAATTTAATTGCCCAAACAGAAAACAAAGTGAAAGAATTTGAACGTCAATATCAAGACGGTTTGATTACAAAGGGTGAAAAGTATAACAAAGTTGTTGATGCGTGGTCCTCTTGTACGGATTCTGTAGCTTCTGAAATGATGAAGGAAATTTCAAAAACAGAAGTGGGTAAACCTGTGAATTCGGTGTATATGATGGCGAATTCAGGTGCTCGTGGCTCTGTGGCCCAAATGAAACAGTTAGCTGGTATGCGTGGATTAATGGCAAAGCCGAATGGTGAAATTATTGAAACACCTATTATTTCTAACTTTAAAGAAGGCTTAACCGTGATGGAATATTTTAACTCTACGCACGGTGCTCGAAAAGGGTTAGCCGATACGGCTTTGAAAACTGCGAACTCTGGATATTTGACTCGGCGTTTGGTGGATGTGGCTCAAGACGCTATTATCGTTGAAGATGATTGTGGTACGGAAGAGGGTATTACTATTCAACCCATTATCGACGGTGGAGATGTTATCTCTACAACAGGTGAAAGAATTTTGGGGCGTACGGCTCAAGAAGATATTAGAAATCCAGAAACAGGTGACATTATCGTTTACAAAGGACATTTGATTGATGAAAATGATGTTGAAAAAATCGATACTGCGGGCGTTGAAACGGTTTTAATTCGTTCTGTTTTAACGTGTGAATCTAAACATGGCATTTGTGCAAAATGTTATGGACGCGATTTGGCGCACGGAACTCCTGTTAGTATGGGTGAAGCTGTTGGTGTGATTGCGGCTCAATCCATTGGGGAACCTGGGACACAGTTAACAATGCGTACTTTCCATATTGGTGGTGCAGTGCAACGTGGGGCAGAGCAATCTTCGATTGAGGCAGTTTTTGAAGCAACAGTACGTTTGAAAAATTGCACAACGATTAAAAATACGGCGGGTTCAACTATTTTACTTTCTAGAAATTGTGAAATTTCTTTGATTGATTTAGGAAATCGTGAAAAAGCGCGGCATAAAGTACCTTATGGTGCGACTTTATTTGTTAAAAATGGCGAAAGGGTTGTGAAGGGGGCTCGTTTGGCTGAATGGGATCCGTATACAATGCCAATTATTGGGGATAAAGCTGGCATTATCAAATATGAAGACCTTGTGTCTGGAGAAACTGTTCGCGAAGTCGTGGATGATGTTACAGGATTGACTTCTAACGTTGTTATGGATTGGCGTCAAAATTCTAAAGGTGGGGAGCGCAAACCGAGTTTATTGCTTGTCGATGAAAATGGTGAAGTGTTGAAGTTTTCTAATGAGATAGAAGCACGTTACTTCCTTCCAATTGATGCTGTTGTTTCGGTTCAAAATGGGGATAAAGTTATTAAAGGGGACGTTATTGCACGTATTCCTCGCGAAAGTTCAAAAACGCGTGATATTACTGGTGGTTTACCTCGTGTGGCTGAATTATTTGAAGCGCGTCGTCCAAAGGAATCGGCAATTATTTCCGAAATTGATGGCCGTGTTGAATTTGGCAAGGATTATAAATCGAAACGTCGTGTCTTTATTGTGGGTGAAGATGATAAACGTGTAGAGTACGTGATTCCAAAGGGTAAACATATGGCCGTACATGAAGGTGAACCTGTTCAAAAAGGTGACGTTATTGTTGATGGCAATTTAGTCCCTCATGATATTTTACGCGTTTTAGGCGTTGAAGCTTTGGCGCATTACTTGATTAAGGAAGTGCAAGCTGTCTATCGTTTGCAAGGGGTACGTATTAACGATAAACATATCGAAGTGATCGTTCGTCAAATGATGCAAAAGTTGGAAGTAACGGATGCGGGAGATACTACTTTGTTGGTTGGTGAACAAGTGGATAATGAAACGTTGGCGCACGAAAACGAAAAGGCTCTTGCAAATGCGGGACGTGAAGCAAAGGCTGTTCCGATTTTGCTTGGTATTACAAAAGCTAGCTTACAGACGAAGTCCTTTATCTCTGCGGCATCGTTCCAAGAAACAACGCGCGTTTTGACCGAAGCTGCGATTGAAGGCAGATGTGATACATTGTCTGGATTAAAAGAAAACGTGATTGTTGGTCGTTTAATTCCAGCGGGTACGGGCGCTATGTTGAATGCCAAGCGTGAAATTGCAGCGTCTCTGGATAAGGAGGCTTTGGCTGTGCAAGAATCTAAAACCGCCCAAATCACTGAATTAAAGCCAGTTTAGTAAGACTTGATTTAAAATAGGACGCCGCTCTCTCGTAAGGGCGGTGTTTTTTATGAGTAAATTTTTAGGGTTGATTATTTTGTTTTGTTATCTTTGCCTCGTTAAGGATTTATGTACGGCAGGCAACTGAAGGAAGAATAAAATTTTTTATGGATGTAATGGTGTTTAACAGTTTTGGATAATTCTTTAAAGCCTATTCTTTAGATTCGGAAACAAAGTAGTATGGGAATTTGTTTTATGGGGTATTATACTCTTACAAAAAGGCTTTATTTTGTGGTTATAAAGAGGCACTTGCTTCTATTGTGTTGTGAATAATGGATAATCGACAGTATTTAAAACGACATTTACAATAAATTATTTCTATTTTTTTTATTGATTCGTGTGTTGTAAATGTGGACAGTAGTTTGTTTTTTCTGGATAATTTAATTTATATGAAAAAGTTGAAAAAAGAACTTGACTTCAATGTGAAGTTATGTGTATAATCGCGTCTCCTGATGGGGTCTGTGGAACGAAAAGAAGTTCCCTTGTGCAGATTATCAGGCGTTCGGATGCCTTTTGTAAGAACAAAGGTGACTCGATAGTAGGGTTCTTTCGGTTGGTTGAAATAGCTCACTGAAAGATTTTTTGTGATGGTTAGGACAGTGAAAGCTGTTTTTTTAGGTTTTAAGGAAATATTGAATGCCGACAATTAACCAATTGATAAGAAAGCCAAGGAAGGCTGTCAAAAAAAGAAATAAAGTTCCTGCGTTGCAAGAATGTCCACAAAAACGTGGCGTTTGTACGCGTGTTTACACAACGACTCCAAAAAAGCCAAACTCCGCTTTGCGTAAAGTGGCTCGTATTCGTTTGACGAACGGTTTTGAAGTTACAAGTTATATTCCAGGGGAAGGTCACAACCTTCAAGAACACTCAGTTGTGATGATTAGAGGCGGTCGTGTAAAGGACTTGCCTGGTGTTCGTTATCATATCATTCGTGGTACATTGGATACTCAAGGGGTTGCAAATCGTAAGCAATCTCGCTCCTTGTACGGCGCAAAACGTCCTAAATAAGAGGTAGAAAATGTCACGTAGGCATGCAGCAGAAAAACGCGAAATTCATCCTGACGCTCAATTCGGAGATTTGGTTGTCGCAAAGTTTATGAATAGTGTTATGGTTCGCGGTCAAAAAAGCACGGCGGAAAAAATCGTTTATGGTGCTATTAAAAGATTAGAAGAAAAAACAAAACAAAATGGTTTAGAAATGTTCCATAATGCATTGGAAAATGTAAAACCTGTCGTCGAAGTTAAATCTCGGCGCGTGGGTGGTGCAACGTATCAAGTTCCAGTTGAAGTTCGCGCGGATCGTCGGCAGGCTTTAGCTATTCGGTGGATTATCGAAGCCGCGCGTAAGCGGTCTGAAAAAACGATGGAAGAAAAGCTTTTTGGCGAATTGATGGATGCGTTTAATAATCGTGGAAATGCTATCCGAAAGCGAGAAGATGTTCATAAAATGGCAGAGGCAAACAAAGCCTTCTCACATTATAAGTGGTAGGAGATTAAAATGGCTAGAACAACTCCACTGGAACTGTATAGAAATATCGGAATTATGGCGCATATTGACGCAGGGAAAACAACAACGACTGAGCGTATTTTATATTATACTGGGAAATCACATAAAATCGGGGAGGTACATGATGGTGCTGCAACGATGGATTGGATGGAACAAGAACAGGAACGTGGTATTACAATTACTTCAGCGGCAACAACGGCGTTTTGGCGCGGGCATCGGGTGAACGTTATTGATACTCCGGGACACGTCGATTTTACAATTGAAGTTGAACGTTGTTTGCGGGTGTTGGATGGTGCTGTGGCTGTGTTTGATGGCGTAGCTGGAGTTGAGCCTCAATCCGAGACAGTGTGGCGTCAGGCGGATAAGTACAATGTGCCACGTATTTGCTTTGCTAATAAAATGGATCGTATTGGGGCTAATTTTTATCGTTGCGTTGATATGATTAAGGAACGTTTAGGTGCTCATCCTTTGGTAATGTCTATGCCTATTGGGACGGAGGCGGATTTTATTGGTGTCGTTGACGTCCTTAAAAGAAAAGCTATTGTTTGGCATTCTGAAGATTTGGGGGCGACTTTTGAAGAACGTGAAATTCCTATCGAATTAAAAGAAAAAGCAGATCAATATTATCATGATTTGTTAGAAACGGTCGTAGAAATGGATGATGCCGCTATGGAAGCATATTTAGAAGGCAAAGAAATTGATGTCGACACTTTGAAGAAGTGTATTCGTAAAGGGACTATTGCGCAAAAATTTGTGCCTATTCTTTGTGGGTCAGCTTTTAAAAACAAAGGGGTTCAACCTTTGTTGGATGCTGTTGTGGATTATTTACCTTCTCCGTTGGACATTCCTTCGGCGCATGGTGTGTCCGCAAAAGATGCTTCTGAATTGATGATTGAATCAAAAGACGATGCTCCGTTTGCAGGATTGGCTTTTAAAATTATGAATGACCCTTTTGTTGGTTCTGTGACTTTTTTGCGCGTTTATCGTGGTGTTTTGGAAACAGGTTCGTACATCTTAAATACAGCGAAAGATAAAAAAGAACGTGTTGGTCGGATGTTGTTGATGCATGCTAATCACCGAGAAGATATTAAAGAAGCTCGGGCTGGCGATATTTTAGCTTTAGTCGGGTTAAAAGATACAACGACGGGAGATACTTTGTGTGATGCATCGCACCCTGTGATTTTGGAAAAAATGGAATTTCCTGATCCTGTTATTGAGATTGCAGTTGAGCCAAAAACAAAGGCTGATATTGAAAAGATGGGGATAGCGTTAAATCGTTTAGCTATGGAAGACCCTTCTTTCTGCGTGACATCTAATTTTGAAACGGGACAAACAATTATTAAGGGGATGGGAGAATTACATCTTGACATTATTGTTGACCGTATGAAACGCGAATTTAAAGTTGAAGCGAATGTTGGTGCCCCTCAAGTAGCTTATCGTGAAACAATTAGTCAAGCGTATGATTGCGATTATACACATAAAAAACAATCTGGTGGTGCGGGACAATTTGCTCGGATTAAAGTTTTATTTGAACCTTTACCAGCTGGTTCAGGATATCAATTTGAAAATAAAGTGGTTGGCGGGAATGTTCCAAAAGAATATATTCCTGGTGTTGAAAAAGGGCTGAAACAAGCAAAGGAAACAGGTGTTATTGCTGGGTTTCCTTGTACGGACTTTAGGGCAACTTTGCACGATGGGGCCTATCATGATGTTGACTCTTCAACAATGGCGTTTGAAATTGCTGCTCGGGCTTGTTTCCGCGAAGGTATTCCTCAGGCGAAGCCAAAGTTGCTAGAACCGGTTATGAAGGTTGAAGTTGTTACTCCAGAAGACTACATGGGCGACATTATCGGTGACCTAAATAGTCGGCGCGGCCAAGTATTTGGTATGAGTAGCCGTGGAAATGCGCGTGTCATTGATGCGACAGTTCCTTTGGCAAATATGTTTGGTTATGTGAACACTTTGCGTTCTATGAGTCAAGGGCGTGCACAATATTCAATGGTTTTCGATCATTATGCGGAAGTTCCTCAAATGATTGCGGATGAAATTAAAGCAAAATTAGCTGGATAATAAGGAGTATTAGATATGGCGAAAGAGAAGTTTGATAGAAGTAAACCCCATTGCAACATAGGAACGATAGGGCACGTAGATCATGGGAAGACGACATTAACGGCAGCGATAACGAAAGTATTGGCAGAAAAGGGTGGGGCAGAGTTTGTAGATTATGCGAACATAGATAAAGCACCGGAAGAAAGGGCGCGAGGGATAACGATAAGCACATCTCACGTAGAATATTCGACGGACAAGCGGCATTATGCACATGTGGACTGCCCGGGACACGCGGACTATGTAAAGAACATGATTACGGGGGCAGCTCAGATGGATGGAGCTATTTTAGTAGTGAGTGCTGCAGATGGCCCGATGCCTCAGACACGGGAGCACATTTTGTTAGCTCGTCAAGTGGGCGTGCCAGCGATTGTTGTTTATATGAACAAGTGCGACCAAGTAGATGATCCAGAATTGTTGGAATTGGTAGAGATGGAAGTAAGAGAATTATTGAGTTCATATGAATTTCCAGGGGATGAGATTCCAATTATCAAGGGGTCAGCGAAAGTTGCGTTGGAAGATGGCGATGCGAAGTTGGGGAAAGAGAGCATTTTAGCGTTGATGGATGCAGTAGATAGTTATATTCCGCAACCGGAGAGGCCAAAAGATAAACCATTTTTGATGCCGATTGAAGACGTGTTTTCTATTTCAGGTCGAGGGACGGTTGTAACTGGTCGTGTAGAACGGGGCGTTGTTCATGTAGGTGACGATATTGAAATTGTAGGTATTAAACCGACACAAAAGACGACGGTTACGGGAGTAGAGATGTTCCGTAAGTTGTTAGATCAAGGTGAAGCGGGAGATAACGTAGGGGTGTTGCTTCGTGGAACGAAGAGAGAAGAAGTAGAGAGGGGCCAAGTATTGTCGGTTCCTGGGTCTATTACGCCACACACAGAGTTCACGTCAGAGTGCTATATTTTGACGAAGGAAGAAGGTGGTCGTCATACGCCGTTCTTTACGAACTATCGTCCACAATTTTATTTTAGGACGACAGACGTGACAGGGACAATTGAATTGCCAGAAGGTGTAGAGATGGTGATGCCAGGAGATAATATTAAGATGACCGTGAAATTAATAGTCCCAGTTGCGATGGAAGAAGGCTTGCGCTTTGCTATCCGCGAAGGTGGACACACTGTCGGCGCCGGCGTCGTCTCCAAAATCTTAAAGTAAAAGTTAGGAAAGAAAAGATGGTCACTCAAAAAATAAGAATTCGCTTAAAAGCGTTTGATCACCGGTTGCTTGATCAGTCAACTAGTGAAATTGTCAATACCGCAAAAAGGACAGGGGCAGAAGTTAAAGGTCCTATTCCTTTGCCTACAGGCATTGAAAAATTTACAGTAAACCGTTCTCCACATGTTCATAAAAAGTCCAGAGAACAGTTTGAAATTCGTACTCATAGAAGAGTGCTTGATATTGTCGATCCAACCCCTCAAACAGTTGATGCTTTGATGAAGCTTGATTTGTCTGCGGGTGTTGATGTCGAAATTAAATTATAAGGAAAAAGTCATGCGTTCAGGTATTATCGCAGAAAAAGTCGGCATGACACGATTGTTTACAGATGAAGGAGTTCACGTTCCTGTGACTGTTTTAAAAGTAGATAATTGTGAAGTTGTCGGTGTTCGTTCTTTGGATAAAGACGGATACGTGGCTGTACAATTGGGAGCTGGCAAAGCTAAAGAAAAGCATGTTGCTAAAGCACAACGCGTACAGTTTTCTAAGGCAAATGTGGCCTTGAAAAGAAAGATTATCGAATTTCGTGTCAGTAATGACTGCATTATTCCAGTCGGAAGTGAGTTAGGAGTCAATCATTTCATTAAGGGCCAATACGTTGACATTGTTGGAACTTCTTTGGGAAAGGGTTTTGCTGGAGTTATAAAAAGGCATAATTTTTCAGGAGACAATGCAACGCACGGTGTTTCTTTGACACATCGTTCGGGTGGTTCTACTGGGCAGCGTCAAGATCCTGGAAGGGTTTTTAAAAACAAAAAGATGGCAGGGCATATGGGGGCAGTTCGTGTAACTGTTCAAAACTTGCAAGTTGTTGCCTTGGACGAAGTCAGAGGATTGATTATGGTTAGAGGAGCTGTTCCTGGATTTGATGGGAATATTGTGTTGATTAAAGATGCGGTTAAGCATGAACTTCCCAAAGAAGTGCCTATGCCAGCTGGTTTGAAAACTCGGTCAGAAACAAGGGGCGCACAAGAACCCGTTGTTGAAGAAAAAGTCGAGTCTGCATCATTTGAAGAAGTAAAGGAATAACGGCAATGAAATATGACGTTATCAATCTTGAGAACAAAAAAACAGGAGATATTGATTTATCTGATGATATTTTTGGGGTTGAAGTAAGACCTGATATTTTGTCTCGTGTTGTGAACTGGCAATTGGCAAAGCGCCGTGCTGGAACGCATTTGGTAAAAAATTTATCGACGGTTTCTGGGACGGGTAAAAAACCCTTTAAACAAAAAGGAACTGGTCGTGCACGTCAAGGAAGTTTGCGAGGACCTCACTTCCGTCATGGTGCGGTTGCTTTTGGTCCGGTCGTTCGCGATTATGCTCATAGCTTGAACAAAAAGATTCGTAAATTGGGTTTGAGATGTGCTTTGTCGCTGAAGGCAAAAGATTCAAAGTTGTTTGTTTTTGATGATGTCGCTTTGACAACAGCTAAAACAAAAGATTTACAAAAGTCTTTTAATCAATTAGGTTGGTCATCGGTTTTGGTTATCGGTGGAGCAAAAATTGATGAAAGTTTTACTCGTGCCTCTGCAAACATTGCTAATGTTGATGTTCTTCCTGAAATGGGTGCGAATGTTTATGATATCTTGCGTCGAGAGAATTTAGTCTTGACAAAAGAAGCGGTTTCTCACTTGGAGGCTTTGTTAAAGTAATGAAAAAGACAATAGAAAAAAAAGAACAGGTCGTTATTACAGAGGAAATGTATGAAACATTGCGTCATCCTGTAATTACGGAAAAAGCGATGAAAGGTGCTGAACAAGGCCAAGTAACGTTTTACGTGCCATTAGTAGCAACAAAGCCTGATATTAAAAAGGCTGTAGAAGCTTTGTTCGGTGTAAAAGTAAAGGCTGTAAATACTTTACGTACAAGCGGAAAGTCTAAGATTTTCCGCGGAATGAAGGGGAAAAGAAGCGATTTGAAAAAAGCAATTGTTTCTTTGGAAAATGGTCAACATATTGATGTGACGACAGGAATATAAGACAATGGTTTTAAAAATACACAATCCGGTAACGTCTTCAACAAGGCAACTTGTTTCTGTTGATAGAAGTGAATTGCATAAAGGCGCACCTGTTAAATCGTTGACTGCAGGAAAGAAAAGTTCGGGCGGTCGTAACAATTATGGACATATTACTAGCCGTCATCGGGGCGGCGGTCATAAACAATCTTACCGTTTGATCGATTTTAAACGGAACAAGGTGGACATGACTGCTTCGGTTGAACGCTTGGAATACGACCCAAATAGAACAGCATTTATTGCACTTATTCGTTATGAAGATGGAGAACAATCGTATATTATTGCTCCCCAACGTTTAAGTGTTGGTGATGTCGTGATCTCCGGGACGAAAGTGGATATTAAGCCTGGAAACGTTATGCCTTTGGAAAATATGCCTGTTGGTACAATTGTTCATAATATTGAGTTAAAAATTGGTAGAGGGGCGCAAATTGCTCGGTCAGCTGGTTGTTATGCTCAATTAATCGGTAAAGATGGTGCATATGCTCAATTGCGACTGAACTCTGGTGAGTTGCGTTTGGTTTTAGGAAAATGTCGCGCGACTGTTGGTGCGGTTTCTAATCCAGATCAACAAAACATTTCAATGGCAAAGGCTGGGCGCGCTCGTTGGTTGGGGATTCGTCCTCAAACGCGTGGTATTGCTATGAATCCAGTGGATCACCCACACGGTGGTCGTACAAATGGTGGTCGCAATCCTGTGACACCATGGGGTAAGTGCACTCGTGGAGCGAAAACGCGTCGTAACAAAAAAACGAATCGTTTAGTTATGCGGTCTCGTTTTGCAAGTAAGAAGAAATAGGAGAGACTAATGGCTCGTTCAATATCAAAAGGTCCATTCGTAGATGGGTATTTGCTTGTTAAAGCAGATAAAGTCCGTGAATCTGGACGTCATGAAATAATTAAAACATGGTCTCGTCGTTCAACAATACTGCCTCAATTTGTTGGGTTGACTTTTGGCGTTTACAATGGCAAAAAGTTTATCCCTGTTTTGGTGACGGAAAATATGATTGGTCATAAATTAGGAGAATTTTCCCCAACTAGAACGTTTGTTTCTCATACTGTTTCGGCAGATAAAGTGGCAACACAAAAAAAAGTAGGTGAATGACGATGGTTGTAAAAAAAGAAGAAAAGTCGGTAAAAGCAAGAGCTCGGTTAATTCGTATTAACCCAAGAAAGTTAAATCTAGTTGCAGAATCTATTCGTGGATTAGTGGTTAGTAAGGCTTTGTCAGAGCTTGCTTTTTCCAAATGTCGGGTAGCGGTAGATGTGAAAAAAGTTCTGATGGGCGCAATTGCAAACGCAGAAAACAATCACAATTTGGACGTAGATCGTTTGTTTGTCGCAGAAGCCTATGTGGGTAAAGCGATGGTAATGAAACGTTTCCACCCAATGGCCAAAGGTCGGGCAGGAAAAATTTTGAAACCATTTTCAAACTTGACGGTTGTCGTACGTGAGCATAATGAGGAGAAAGTCTAATGGGGCAGAAAGTTAATCCAAATGGTTTGCGTTTAGGTATCAATAGAACGTGGGATTCTCGTTGGTTCGCGAACAAAAAAGATTACGCAAAGTTATTACACGAAGATTTACAAGTTCGTGAATATATTATGGAAAAATTGGCAGGAGCGGGGATTTCTCGAATTGTCATTGAACGTCCGACAAAAAAAGCAAGGATAACTATTTATTCCGCTCGTCCGGGTGTCGTAATTGGTAAAAAAGGTCAAGATATTGATTCTTTAAAGTTGCAATTGCAAAAAATGACGGGCAATGAAGTGAGTTTGAATATTGTAGAAATTCGCAAACCTGAACTTGATGCAACTTTGGTTGCGGAAAGTATTGCTCAACAATTAGAAAAGCGTATTGCTTTTCGTCGGGCGATGAAGCGTGCTGTTCAAACAGCTTTACGTTTTGGGGCTCAAGGAATTCGAATTACTTGCAGTGGTCGTTTAGGTGGTGCAGAAATTGCTCGAGTAGAATGGTATCGTGAAGGTCGTGTGCCTTTGCATACTTTGCGGGCAGATGTTGATTATGGTACGGCAACAGCTCATACAGCGTATGGTTGTTGTGGCATTAAGGTTTGGATTTTCAAAGGCGATATTATGGCGCATGATCCAATGGCTCAAGAAAAACGTACCGAACAAAAGTAAGAAAAGGAAAAAGAGATGTTAGTTCCTAAAAGAACAAAATTTCGCAAAGCTTTTAAAGGTCGGATTCATGGTCTGACGAAAGGTGCTGCGACTCTTGATTTTGGTTCCTATGGCTTGAAAGCGTTGGAACCAGAACGTGTGACAGATCGCCAAATTGAAGCGGCTAGAAGAGCTATTTCTCGGGCGATGAAACGGCAAGGAAAAATGTGGATTCGTATTTTCCCAGATGTACCTGTTTCAAAGAAACCACCCGAAGTTCGTCAGGGGAAAGGAAAAGGGGCTGTTGAATTTTGGGTTGCTCGGGTGAAGCCGGGGCGTGTGATGTTTGAACTTGATGGTGTTTCGGAAGAAATTGCGCGGGAAGCTTTTGCTTTGGCTGCTGCGAAATTACCTATTAAGACAAAATTTGTTGCACGGACAGCAAGTGAAGAGGTTTAATATGATAAAAATAAAAGATTTACGTGCGAAAACTGATAAAGAATTGGAACAAACAATTCAAGATTTAAGAAAAGAGTCTTTTAATTTGCGCTTTTCTCAAGCAACAGGACAATTGGCGAATACAAATCGCCGTCGTCAAGTGCGTCGTGAAATTGCAACAATTAAAACGCTTCAATCAGAGCGTTTAGTTAAGAAAGGGGAATAACATGCCTAGACATGTTTTACAAGGTGTGGTCGTTAGTGACAAGATGGATAAAACGGTCGTTGTACAGGTGGAACGTCGTGTTATGCACCCCATCTATAAAAAGTATGTTAAGCGTAGTAAAAAGTATTCTGCGCATGACGAGGGGAATGTGCACAAAATCGGTGATGTTGTGCGTATTCAAGAGTGTCGGCCTATTTCTAAGACAAAATCTTGGGAAGTTTTAGCTCCGGCAAAACAATAATCAAAAAGGAAGGAAGACCTCAATGATTCAAATGAGCTCTAGCTTAGACGTAGCAGATAACTCCGGCGCTCGGCGTGTTTGTTGTGTTAAGGTTTTAGGTGGTTCGAAACGTAAGGTTGCCTCTGTTGGGGACGTTATCGTTGTCTCTGTGAAAGAAGCAATACCACGTGGTCATGTTAAGAAGGGAGACGTTTGTCGTGCTGTTATCGTTCGTACGAAAAAAGAAATTCGTAGAAATGATGGAAGTGCGATTCGTTTTGATTCGAATGCCGCCGTATTAATTAGCAAAGAAGGAGAACCAATTGGGACACGTATTTTTGGCCCTGTAACTCGTGAGTTACGTGCTAAAAATTACATGAAAATTATCTCGTTGGCTCCGGAGGTAATATAATGAAGATGAAGATTAAAAAAGGTGATAAAGTTATTGTTATCACAGGAAAAGATAAAGGTAAAGTAGGCGAAGTTAGTCGAGCCATTCCATCAGAAAATAAGGTGGTTGTAGCTGGGGTTAACATGGTTAAACGTCACACAAAACCGACTCAAGAAAATGCAGGTGGTATCGTTAATAAAGAATCCGCTATTCATGTTTCTAATGTGGCTATTATGGATCCTAAATCTGGGAAAGCTTCTCGAGTTGGGTTCAAGATTTTGGATGTTGGTCGCAAAGTGCGTATTGCTAAAAAATCTGGCGAAGTGATTGGTTAGGGAGTGAATGATGTCTCGATTAAAAGATTTATATGAAAAAGAAATCCGTTCTTCTTTGAAAAAAGAGTTCGGTTATAAAAATGAGATGGAAATTCCTCGTCTTGATAAAATCGTTTTGAACATGGGTGTTGGTGAAGCAACAGAGGATAGAAAAGCTTTGGATGGCGCGGTCAAGGACTTGATGGCTATTTCTGGCCAAAAACCTTTTTTGACGAAAGCAAAAAAATCGGTTGCATCTTTTAAAGTGCGTGAAGGTATGAATATCGGTTGTAAAGTGACTTTGCGCAAAGAAAAAATGTACGAATTTTTGGATCGTTTGATTACGATGGCGATGCCGCGTATTCGGGACTTTCGTGGTATTTCTGGGAAGTGTTTTGATGGTAACGGAAACTTTGCTATGGGATTGAAAGAACAAATCGTCTTTTTGGAAATTAACTATGATGAAGTGGACAAGATTCGCGGTTTGGATATTGTCATTTGTACGACAGCAAAAACCGATAAAGAAGCCAAAGCTTTGTTATCTGGTTTCAATATGCCGTTTGTAAAGTAAGGAGAAAAAAATGGCAAAAACAAGCTCTATAGAACGCAATAAAAAACGAGAATTGTTGACCAAACGTTACAAAAAACGTCGTGATGCGTTGAAGGCAATTATTAAAAGTGTTGATTCAACTCCAGAAGCTCGTTTTGAAGCGGTGTTGAAATTGGCCAAATTGCCCCGTAATTCTTCGGCTGTTAGAATACATAATCGGTGTGAATTGACAGGCCGTTCACGGGGTGTTTATCGTAAATTTAAACTGAGCCGTATCAAATTACGGGAACTCGCGAATGAAGGCGAAATCCCAGGTATGGTTAAGTCCAGTTGGTAAAGGAGAATAAAATATGTCTATGACAGATCCTTTAGGTGATATGCTGACTCGCATTCGTAATGGCGGTCAAGCAAAAAAAAGCCACGTTGTGGCACCTGCTTCAAACTTACGTGAAAACGTTTTAGAAGTTTTGAAGCGTGAAGGATACATCAGAGGTTTTGAACGCGTTGCTGTTCGCTCGGGTGTAGAAGAATTTAAAATTGAATTGAAATATCATGAAGGTCGTCCTGTGATTAAAGAAATTCAACGTGTTTCGTTGCCTGGTCGCCGCGTGTATTCAAAGGTGAAAGATTTGCCAAAGTTTTATAATGGTTTGGGAATCTTTGTTTTGTCGACACCGCAAGGCGTTATGTCTGATCATGAAGCTCGTCAAGCTAATGTTGGTGGCGAAGTTTTATGCAAAGTATTTTAATGGGGAGAAGTAAACATGTCTCGTATTGGTAAACATCCTATTAAATTATCTCAAGGCGTTACAGCGACAATTGCAAAAGGTAAAGTGACAGTGAAAGGTAAATTAGGGGAATTGTCCAGTGATTTATCTGATAAAGTTGAAGTGATTATTCAAGATGGCAACCTCATCGTAAAGCCTTTGGCTCAAACGAAAGAGGCGCGTATGATTTGGGGAACAACCCGTTCTAATTTGAATAATATGGTCAAAGGTGTTTCTGAAGGTTATTTTCGTAAATTGGAATTGATAGGTGTTGGGTATAAAGCGATACCATCTTCCAATGGAATTAAACTTTCTTTGGGCCATAGCCATGATATTAACTTCGTTACGCCAAAGGGCATTAAAATCTCATGCCCAACTCAAACAGATCTTGAAATTTCAGGGATAGATAAAAGAGAAGTGGGAGCTGTAGCTTCTGCCATTCGTTCTTTCCGTGCTCCTGAGCCCTATAAAGGGAAGGGGGTTAAGTATCAAGAGGAAACTGTTTTGCGCAAAGAAGGTAAAAAGAAATAAGGATGATGAAAAATGTCTGATATTAAATTTGAACGTCGTAAAGAGCGCACTCGTTACGCTTTAAGACATAAAGCTTCGGATAGATTGCGTTTATCCGTTTTCCGTTCCGAAAGAAACATCTATGCTCAAATCATTGATGATAAACTTGGGAAAACGATTGTCTCCGCATCTTCAAAGGATGCTGAAATAACAGAAAAAGGTTCTACAGTAGCTGGTGCTGCTCTTGTTGGTCAATTAATTGCACAACGGGCTGTTAAAGCTGGTGTAAAAGAAGTCGTATTTGATCGTGGTGGGTGCATTTATCATGGGCGTTTAAAAGCCTTGGCAGATGCGGCTCGCGAAAACGGTCTTTTATTCTAGGGGTGTAAAAATGGCTCATACAGAAAATACAGAAAAAACAGAACGCTCGGATCGTCGTCGTAAAAGTAAAAATGAATCTACGGAATCAAGAACCGAAAAAGCTCAAGATGAATTTGTAGATAAGTTGGTTTATGTTAACCGTGTTGCAAAGACAGTGAAGGGTGGTCGCCGTATGGCTTTTGCGGCTTTAGTTGTCGTTGGTGATCAAAAAGGGCGCGTCGGTTTTGGTTCAGGAAAAGCGAAAGAAGTTCCTGAAGCTATTCGTAAAGCAACTGAGGAGGCAAAGCATAAATTGATTCGTATTCCTTTACGGGAAGGAAGAACTCTTCATCATGATGCTTCAGGGCATTATGGTGCAGGAAAAGTTATTTTACGTTCAGCTCCTGCTGGTACTGGTATTATTGCAGGTGGTCCTATGCGTGCGGTCTTTGAAACAATGGGAATCCAAGATGTTGTTGCAAAGTCAACAGGTTCCGCAAATCCTCATAATATGATTAGAGCAACATTTGATGCTTTGATAAATGTGAACTCTCCTCGTATTGTTGCTGCAAAGCGTGGTAAGAAAGTCGGAGACATCGTTTCTCGTCGTGATGGCGCAGAAAAAGTTGTCGATACTGATAAAGAAGTAAAGGAATAAAGTCATGAAATTGAATCAAATTCGTGATAATGATGGAGCGACACACAGCCGGATAAGGGTTGCTCGTGGTATTGGCTCAGGAAAGGGTAAAACTGGTGGACGTGGGGAAAAAGGACAAAAATCTCGCTCCGGTGTCGCTATCAAAGGGTTCGAAGGCGGTCAAATGCCTATTTATCGTCGTTTGCCAAAACGTGGATTTAACAATATTTTTCGTCTTCAATTGGTTGAAATCAATTTAGGGCGCATTCAAGCTGCAATTGATGCGGGTATTTTGGACGCAGGAAATGAAATTAATGCTGTTACTTTGATGGAAGCAGGTGTTATTCGTCGCGCAAAAGATGGTATTCGCATTTTGAATAATGGTGAATTGAAATCTAAAATAGTTCTTCGTTCCGTTAGTGCAAGTGCGTCTGCAAAAGAAACTATTGAAAAAATTGGTGGAGAGCTTATTATTGATACAGTTCGTCCTGGTTCCGAAAAAAAAGAAGAGGCAAATTTAGAAGTGAAAACAAGAAAAGTAACTTCTAAAAAGACGAAGAAAACAAAGAAAAAAGAAGCATAGTTAAAGGGGGGTAAACATCAATGATTAACTTGAATCAAAGTTCTTCGAGTTCTGCTTTGGGTGCTTTTTCGAAAGCAGGAGATTTGCAAAAACGCATTTGGTTTACCCTTTTAGCTTTACTCTTTTTCCGTTTTGGAACGTTTGTTCCTCTCCCAGGTATTAATCCTGACGTATTGTCCGAGGCCTTTTCTCCAGACGCAGCAGGCGGTTTGATGGGGATGTTGGATACGTTTGCTGGAGGTGCTTTGTCTCGTATGACGCTTTTAGCATTGAATATTATGCCCTATATTTCTGCATCTATTATTATTCAATTAGGTGGTGCGATTATCCCTTCTTTAATTGCTTTAAAGAAAGAAGGAGAATCGGGTTTCCGAAAAATGAATCAATATACGCGTTATTTAACTGTTTTAATTGCGGTATTGCAAGGGTATGGTTTGGCTGTTGCTATAGAACATATGACAAGTTCTTTTGGAGCATCAGCAGTGATTATGTCTTCATCTCTTTTGTTTCGCTTAACGACAGTTGTTTCTTTGTTAGGAGGGACAATGTTTGTTGTTTGGTTGGGTGAACAAATTACGGCACGAGGAGTTGGGAATGGGACGTCTTTAATTATTGCTGCCGGCATTATTGCAGGTATCCCAAGGGCTTTTGCTCAAACGTTTGAATTAGGCCGAACAGGCGCTTTATCTCCTGCTGTTGTTGTTATGGTTTCCTTTATGGTTGTTGCGTTGATTTACATTGTTGTCTTTATTGAGCGAGCGCAACGGCGTATTGTGATTCAATATCCAAAACGTCAACAAGGTATGCGGGTGAGTACTGGTGCGACTTCTTATTTCCCTTTAAAGGTCAACCCAACGGGAGTGATGCCTCCAATTTTTGCATCGGCATTGCTTGTGTTGATTATTTCAGGGTTGCACTTTTTGAACAATCAAGAGATTGGTTGGGCTCAAGTCGCGAGTGCGTGGATGGATCGAGGTGGTTGGGCATATATGCTTATTTATGGCTCTATGATCGCTTTCTTTACTTTCTTTTATACAGGAATTGTCTTTAATCCCAAGGATACATCCGAGAATTTAAAAAAACATGGTGGGTTTATCGCGGGGATACGTCCTGGCAATAGCACTGCCGAATATTTGGATTATGTGGTAACTCGGTTGACAGTGTTTGGTGCGGCCTATTTAACAACATTGTGTATCTTTCCAGAATTTTTGATATCTGAAATAAAAATACCTTTCTATTTAGGGGGAACGACTTTATTGATTGTAGTGACTGTTATTATGGATACAATGATGCAAATACAATCTCATTTAGTTGCTTATCAATACGAAGGATTAATTCGTAAGGCTCAATTGAAAGGGCGTTTATAATGGATGAAAAAAAGCAAAAATGTAATATTGTTTTGATGGGACCTCCCGGGGGTGGGAAGGGAACACAGGCCCGCATTTTGCATGAACGGCTAGGAATCCCTCATTGGTCTACAGGTGAAATGTTAAGAAAAGAAACTTTATCTGGTTCAGAACTTGGTTTGCAAATTAAAGAGTTGATTGATAATGGCAATCTTGTCCCTGATGATCTGGGGATTTCTTTGATTGCCCAAAAATTGGACGGCGAAAAATGTTTGCGGGGCTTTATTTTCGATGGCTTTCCAAGGACGCTTCCTCAAGCTACGGCGTTGGAAAAAATGATGAGAGATCGTAATTTAAATTTAGAAGTTGTGATTGAAATTCAAGTTCCAGACGAATCCGTTATCGAAAGAATAGTTGGTCGCTATATGTGCGCAAAATGCAGCGCTATGTATCATAATAAATTTAAAAAACCTTTGAATTTCGGTCGTTGTGATTCGTGTCAAGGGACTGATTTTGTGCGACGTTTTGATGATACCTATGAAACCGTTGTTTCAAGGTTAAGAAAATATCGTGCAGTAACGTCTCCAGTGCTTCCTTATTATGAGGAGCGGGGGCTTTTGGTGTGTGTCGATGGTACGGGAACTATCGATATGGTAAGTGAAAAGATAAAAAAAGTAATAGGACACTAATTAGGACTTGACAAAGAAAAAAAAGAGTTTATAATCCCGTTTCCTAAGTTCTTTGTGAAAATAAAGAGTGTTCGTTTTTAAAGTGGAGAAGTACCTTGGCACGTATTGCAGGTGTAAATATTCCGACAGCAAAAAGAGTCGTCATTGGTTTGACGTACATTTATGGTATTGGTCGAAAAACAGCAGAAGAAATTTGTCAAAAGACAGGCATTTCTGAAGATACTCGCGTTTCTGCATTGTCGGATGATGAAGTTTTAAAAATTCGTGAATTGATTGATAAAGAGTTCCATGTAGAAGGAGATCTTCGTAGGGAAATTTCTTTAAATATTAAGAGATTAATGGATTTAGGGTGTTATAGAGGTTTGCGCCATCGGAAGGGTTTGCCCGTTCGTGGTCAACGGACTCATACGAATGCTCGTACACGTAAAGGGAAGGCAGTTCCTATTGCGGGTAAGAAAAAAGTAACAAAATAGTCTTGTAAAGGAATATGTGATTTATGGCTGAGACAAAAACAATAGTACGGACGAAAAACCGTGATAAAAAGAATATCACCGCTGGAATTGCTCATGTGAATTCTACGTTTAATAATACGATGGTAACGATTACGGATGCGCAAGGAAATACAATTTCTTGGAGTTCTGCGGGCGTTAAAGGGTTTAAGGGCTCTAGAAAATCGACTCCATATGCAGCTCAAGTGACAGCAGAAGACGCTGGGAAAAAAGCGCAAGAACATGGAATGAAAAGTTTAGAAGTGTTGGTTTGTGGTCCAGGATCTGGCCGCGAATCGGCTTTACGTGCTTTCCAATCTTTGGGGTTTGCGATTTCTTCTATTTGTGATGTGACTGCTGTGCCTCATAACGGAGTACGTCCTCCAAAACGCCGTCGGGTGTAAAAAGTTTTAACGTGACCAAAATAGTGGTTGTAAATGGATGAAAATCCGTTGTTTATAGTATAGGAGCCTTATTGTGATACAAAAAAATTGGCAAGGTCTTATTAGACCTTCAACATTGTCCGTGGATCATTCTGTTCCAGGATATAAATCTACAATTATTGTCGAGCCTTTGGAAAGGGGCTTTGGACATACGTTGGGTAATGCACTTCGTCGTGTTTTGTTATCATCGTTGCAAGGTGGTGCGGTGACAAGTATTAAAATCGATGGTGTGTTGCATGAATTTTCGTCTATTCCTGGTGTACGGGAAGATGTGACGGATATTGTTTTGAATATTAAAATGTTGGCGATTAAGGTTGAAACAGAAGGAACACAACGTCTTATTTTAAGTGCTAAGGGTCCTGGAATTGTGACAGCAGGGCAGATTGAGGTAAATCACTCTGTCGAAATTTTGAATAAGGATTTGGTCATTTGTACATTGGATGCGGGTGCTTCTATTCGGATTGAGATGATGGTCAATACGGGCAAAGGATATGTGCCAGCCGTAGCTAATCGTCCTGCTGAATGTCCTATTGGGCTGTTGCCAATAGATTCTATTTTTAGTCCAGTAAAAACAGCTGTTTACAAAGTGACGAATGCACGTGTTGGACAACAAACGGACTATGATAAGCTGGCTTTGACTGTTGAAACGAATGGCGTTGTAACGCCAGAAGATGCGGTAGCCTTATCAGCACGTATTTTGCAAGAACAATTAAAAACCTTTGTAAATTTTGAAGACCCTGAAGAAATTAAAGAAGAAGAAAAAGTCGTTCTTCCTTTTCCTAAAGAATTATTGTGTAAAGTGGATGAGTTAGAATTGTCAGTTCGTTCTTCAAATTGTTTGAAAAATGATAATATTGTTTATATCGGCGATTTAGTTCAACGGACAGAAAACGATATGTTAA
>CAZXTR010000011.1:0-26589 GCA_964643615.1 uncultured Lactobacillales bacterium
TGCAAATGAAAAGAGGAAAAATGAAAAAAGGATTTGTTTTGTTTTTTGGATTATTACTTTGCTCTTGCTTGTCGAACTACCAAAAGCCGTATCAAATTAAAGATTATGCGGGACAAATTCCTTTGGTTTTACCAGCAAAAGAAGTTAAACTATCCAGTTTAATCCAGGCAAATATGCAATTACCTCATGTTGAAAATTTAATGCCCATTACTCCCGAAAGGGCTTTGTTGAATTGGGGCTTTATTCGTTTGCGTTCTGATTATTTAAAACCGTATATTGCTCGCTTTATTGTTGAAGAAGCTTCTATGGTGCGTGAAGAACTACCTGATGAATCTCTATTTAAATTACAAAATTATAAATACCAATTGACCTATCGTGTTGCTGTTGAAATCTTAGATAACAAAAATTTTCTCCGATCACGTGTCGTAGTTGATGGTTTTGTTACACGCACACAGCCTATGCGTTCCAGTGTTCAAGATAGAGATGCTTTAATGGTTGAAATGTTAAACGAAATGGAAAAATCTTTAGATGGAAAAATAGCTGTCGAATTGAAACAAAATTTAGTTGATTTTTATTTGTAAGAGGTGTATACGAATCGTATTCTTTGCGGGTGTAGCACAATGGTAGTGCAGCAGCTTCCCAAGCTGACCACGAGGGTTCGATTCCCTTCGCCCGCTCCAATTATAGAACGGGTCCTTGAGCGAATGTCTTCTTTGTGCTTAATTTCGGCCATTTTTTGCTTCCCTCACGGGTTCTCCGTAACACGTCATTTTTTGCATGTGGGAATGCTCTATTTTTTGAAAATATGAATAATGGATTTTAGGCCTTTCTTGAAGAATTTTATTTTCGTCTGCATGACTTCATTGTCTTTTTATATTACCAATGCAGGGGGTGGTGGTGGACAATGCGGTGACGTTAATTTTGATATTAATGGGTTAGATGAACCTAATGCATACAGGATTGATATATTTGCCTTTTAGATTATAGTAGATAGTATTAAATCATTAAAATATAGGATTTTTGGATATCAGCATGGAGACAGAGGCTTCTTAGCTTCCTGTCGCTCCTTTTTTGTACAAAATTATGGACTTATAAAAGCTTTTTGTGTGCTTTGAAATAAAAAACTGGAAACATTACAACTTGTATGATAACATACACTGTTTCTTTTTTATAGCGAAAGGATATTTTATTCATGTTCAATACAATAAAAAATAACCGTTTTTTGCCACTTTTGATATCGCATATGTTCGGTACTTTTAATGATAATTTGCTAAAAAATATTTTTGTTTTATTGGTTGCGTATAAAGTAACGCAAGGCAATTTTTGGTGGATGTTATTGGCTTTTATCCTTTATGGAGGTGCTTTTTTAACGGCGACCCTTTATGCGGGACCGATGTGCGATAAATACGCAAGGCACGTCCTTATTCGTCGTATAAAGCTAATAGAACTAGGGGTGATGATTTTTACATTTGTTGCTCTTGCGTTAGAAAGTCGCTTTTTAATGTTAGGTGCGTTGATGGCAATCGGATTTTGCACTTCTTTTATTCGGTGTGCGAAAAATGCAATTGTCCCAAATTTGGTTGCTATGCAAGAATTGTTGTCCGCGAATGCAATATTAAAGGCCTCTACATTTTTAATGTCGTTGTTGTGTAGCATTGTATTTGCTTTTGTTTTGCCTTTAGATATTTCTTTGTTGACTCTGGGAGGTGCGTTGTTGGTGTGTTCGACGTGTGGGTATTTGACGGCTTTAAAAATTCCATCTGTCGCTGTGGCCGATTCGGCGACAGTTGTTCGGCAAAATCCTCTTTCTTATTTGTTAAAATTTTCAAACTTTGTAGAAGAAAATAAAAACATCAAATTTTACGTTACTTCTATTGCGTGGTATTGGTTAATCGGAGGTGTCGTCGCATTTTTTTCCATTTCTTTTGCAGAAGACGTTTTATATGCGCATCCCGTGATTGTCCTGTTCTTGACGGCTTTGTTTTCCTCGGGATATGTAGTTGGCGCATTGCTTTGTGGATGTTTGATGAGGTCCAAGAAAGTTGATTTTTTGGTGCCGTTGAGTGCTTTAGGTATTTCCGTATTTATGTTGGATGCAATGCATGCTTCTTCATTTATACAACCGACGGATGTATTGACAACGGTGGCCCAGTTTTTTGAACTTGGGTTCCATTCGTTTCGGCTGGCTTTTGACGTGATGGCTATTGCGCTTTGTGCGGCTAATTTTGTTATTCCTTTTTATACTTTGTTACAAGAAAAAACGCCTAACCCTGTTTTAGGGAGAGTCTTTAGTTTTTCGATGTTTGTTTGTTCTTTGGCTGTTATTAGTGCTATTTTAATTGTCTTGTCGTTGAAAATATTAAATATTTCTGTTGTTTTAATCTTTTCTGTTTTAGCAATTATGAATTTATTTTTCGTTGTTTATTCGTGCCAAATTTTACCGATTTCGTCACGTCGACGTGTTTTTAAAAAGATTTTGACGATGTTGTTTAAAGTACGTGTAGAAGATTTCGAAAATTTAAAAAAAGCAGGTAAGCGGGCTTTGATAGTAACAAACCATACTTCATATTTAGATGCGTTGATTATATCTTCTTTTATTGATCGCAAAATTACTTTTTCTTTGACAACGCGTTTGGCCGATAAATGGTGGGTGAAATTCTTTTGTAACTTGATGGATGTCAAGGCGTTAGACCCTTTTAGTCCTTTAGCTATCAAAGATATGGTCGAAGAATTAAAGCAAGATAAATTATGTATGATTTTTCCTGAAACGCAAATTGTTGATGGGCAATCGCGCATGAAATTATATGAAGGACCTGCACTGATGGCTGAAAAAGCAGATGCAGCTCTTTTACCAATTCAAATTTTTGGTGCAGAACATTCTTTGTTTTCTCGAGTAAAATTTAAAACAGATGTTGTTTTACGACCCAAAATTCGTATGAAAATTTTGCCTCCTATTTACTTTAAAAATCCTAAAGGTATTCCATTTAGAGAAGCGAGGAAAGCCTCTAGTAGCCAATTGTATGATTTACTTTCTTTGATGTTTTTTAATACCCGGGATGCGCATCAAACAATTTTTGAAGCGATGATTCGTTCTATGCGGACCTTTGGTCGGGGCAAATATATGATGGAAGATACGTCTAAAAAACCTTTAAAATTTCAACAAATTTTCTTACGTTCTTTTATTTTAGGAAGATTGATGAACAAGATATTGCATGAGGAAAAATTTGTGGGCGTTATGTTGCCAACTTCTAATGCGTGTGCGTTGACGGTCTTTGGTTTGCATGCTTATGGCAAAGTGCCTGCGATGATTAATTTTTCTGCGGGAGCAAAACAAGTCATTTCAACCTGTCATATGGTAGGTTTGAAAACGATCGTGACTGCTAAAAAAGTTGTTACTTTGGGCAAATTAGATGAATTAATATCAGCGTTAGAACAGGAAAAAATTAGAATTGTTTATTTAGAAGATTTACAAAGTACGTTGATTTTGAAAGACAAGTTTTTTGGGTTAAAGGGGATGTTATTTCCGTGGGCTGTTTATCAAAAAACGTCGGGTGGAGATGTCCAACCATCTGACCCGGCAGTTATTCTGTTTACTTCGGGTTCGGAAGGTTTGCCAAAGGCAGTGTTGTTAAGTCACGAAAACTTGCTAAATAATATTTTTCAAGTTCCGGCCAAATATGATGTTTCCCCAAGTGATGTGTTGCTTAATTGTTTGCCGATGTTTCATTCTTTTGGCTTGACGGCGGGGACGTTATTTCCAATGATTTTAGGGATTAAAGCGGTGCTTTATCCAACGCCTTTGCATTACCGAATTATTCCTGAATTATGTAGTTCTTCACAGGCAACAATTTTGTTTGGGACGGATACTTTTTTGGCGGGTTATGCAAAATGTGCTAATCCATACGATTTTAATAGTTTGCGCATTGTTGCAGCAGGGGCAGAAAAGTTAAAGGATGAAACGCGTGCGTTGTGGTCTGATAAATTTGGTATTCGTGTGATGGAAGGTTACGGTGCAACAGAATGTTCTCCCTTTATATCAGTAAATTCATTTTTGCACAATAAATTGGGATCGGTTGGTCGTTTGATGACGGGTATGACATATAAATTAAAACCTGTTGCTGGAATTAAAGAAGGTGCTGAATTGGTCGTAAAAGGACCGAACATTATGTTGGGTTATATGAAACATGATCGCCCTGGCATTTTGCAACCACCTGTTGATGGTTGGTATGAAACTGGAGATATTGTGCATGTTGATGATGAAGGTTATATTTTTATTAGGGGAAGAAGTAAACGTTTTGCTAAAATGGGCGGAGAAATGGTTTCTTTGTTGTTTGTTGAACAGGTGGTCGCAAAAGAATGGCCTGAGTTTATTCACGGGACAGTAAGCATCTCTGATGCTAAAAAAGGAGAACAGATTGTCTTGATTACAACATGCCCAGACATTAACCAAGAAAAACTCGTCCAAACCTTTAAAAAAGCGGGGGTATCTGAGCTTTCTATTCCTAAAAAAGTTGTCTTTACGACGACCCCACCTTTGATCGGGACTGGCAAGTTCGACTATATGACGGCAAAAGAAATGGCCGTTGCTCTAAAGGAATAAGAAGATTGACTTGACATTTATTTAAAAAACTTATATATCAAAGGCGTAAGAGGATTTTATCCATCAAAGGAGGATAATTATGCCAAATATTGTTTTACCACCGGACTATAAACCATCAAAGGATGAGGTCTATATGAATCCTTTGCATTTGGAATATTTTCGTCAAAAACTTGTCGAGTGGAAAGAAAGCTTATTGAAAGAATCTGGCGTAACGATTGAAGACTTGAAAGAGGGGGGATTAAATGCTCCAGATTTGAACGATCGTGCGTCTAATGAAACCGAAAAAGCTTTGGAGTTGAGGACTCGTGACCGTATGCGAAAATTGATTAAAAAAATTAACCAAGCTTTGGATAGAATAGAAGATAAAAGTTATGGTTATTGCGAAGAAACAGGAGATCCTATCGGCTTAGAAAGGTTAGAAGCCCGTCCTGTTACTACTTTGACAGTTGAAGCACAAGAACGTCATGAACGGCTTGAAAAAACACATACGAATGATACGGTATAAATGTTTCGTTCTGCACAAATTTTTTTAGGACAAACCAAGGTTGCTTTGTTGGATGATGAAAAGTTTGTGCGGTGTTTTTATATTGTGCGTCAAGAAGATATTAACTTAGGGGATGTTTATGTGGCGCGTGTTGTGCGGTATTTGCCTGTACAAAAAGGTTGTTTTGTATCTCTACCTTGGGAAAATACGGGTTATTTGCCTGTACGGGAGGTTGTCCGAGAAGGGGATTATTTACAAGTGCAAGTAGTTCAAGAAGCGCGTCTTGGGAAATATCCAAAATTGCGATTATACGACAAAAATGTTCCATTTCAATTCGTCGGTTTAGTGCGTAAAGGAAGTTTGTATACTGATGAAGTTGCAAAATGGCCGGAAGTTCCTTGGAGTGATGAATTTGATGAAATCCTTGAAAAATCTTTAAACTCTTGTGTTGTGTTTGGTGATTCGGCACGTTTGGTGATAGAGCGCACTACTGCGTTTTGGAGCATTGATATTGACAGCGCCAGAAGTTCCTTGCCTTTTGATGAAATTAATCAATTGGCTTTGCCCATTATTGTACGAGAAGTTATGCTCAGAAACATAGGGGGCAATTTGATTGTTGATTGCATCGGATCTAAAAAAAGGTCTTTAGTGAAAAAATATGTTGCTTTGTTGGAATCATATTTTAAAAAAGACTATGAGAATGTGCGTATTATGGGAATTTCTCCGATGGGGCATATTGAAATTCTTAGAGAGCGTTCCCATTCAGCGTTGATAGATGTGCTTAATACGCCTGTGGCGGTTTGTTATCGTCTTTTTGAAGAAGTGCTTATCAATAGGGATAATTTTCTAAAGGTTTTTGTTGCACCACATTTATTTCAATTGTTAAAGGGGGCTATGGCAAATTCTCTGCGTCAAGTAGAGTTGAAAAAAGGGGCTTCTATTCATATTACGACAGATTGTTATACGAATGCTTATCGATTAGAAAAAGAGGAAAGATGATGTCTCAAAAAATTCTGCCTGTTCATTCTAAATGTCCTATTTGTGGGAAACAACGTGTTATGCAATACGTTCCTTTTTGCTCGGCTCGTTGTGTTGATGTGGATTTAAACCGGTGGTTATCAGGTGTTTATTGTGTCCACACAAATGAAGAGCCAAAAATGGTTGTTTCTGAAGAAGTAAAAGATCAGTAAAGTTTCAAAAAATAAGGGAATGAAAAAAAGCTAAAAAGTTCCACATAAAAATCTTGCCTTTTGTGTAAAAGGTTCATATACTCCCTTTATTATGACGGATTTATTTAATAAAACAACGCACGTTACGGATTATTCGGCGAAGGATATAGAGGTCCTTGAAGGGTTAGAACCTATTCGCCGTCGTCCCGGTATGTATATTGGCGGCATTGATGAGCGTGCTTACCACCATTTAGCGGCGGAAATCATCGATAATTCAATGGATGAAGCTGTGGCTGGGTTTGCCTCGATTATTACTGTTAAGCTTATGGCGGATGGATGTTTGTCGGTGAGTGATAATGGACGTGGCATCCCCGTTGATCCGCATCCAAAATACCCGGATAAATCAGCATTGGAGGTTATTGCGACAATGTTGCATTCGGGAGGAAAGTTTGGTGGAAAAGCTTATTCCGTTTCAGGGGGATTGCACGGGGTTGGTTTGTCTGTTGTAAATGCGCTGTCTTCGGCAATGGTTGTGGAAGTTTCTCGGCAAAAAAAAATATATCGCCAAGAATATAGTTGTGGCAATCCTTTGGCCCCGATTAAATGTGTTGGAGCAAGTTCTCATCAAACAGGGACAACCATTACGTTTATGCCTGATACAGCA
Source organism: uncultured Lactobacillales bacterium (assembly GCA_964643615.1). Taxonomy (GTDB): domain Bacteria; phylum Pseudomonadota; class Alphaproteobacteria; order CAAHEQ01; family UBA3637; genus CAZXTR01. The sequence continues at coordinate 6,918 of CAZXTR010000011.1, forward strand.
ATTTTTGGCGAAGTTACTCGATTTAAACCTTCTACTGTTTTTAAAATGGTTAAAACAAAGGCGTTTTTGTTTCGTGGGGTTGAAATTCATTTTATATGTGATGCTTCCTTGATAAAAGAAGGGGACACAACACCAACCGCTGCGGTTTTAAAATACCCAAACGGAATAGAGGATTATTTATCTTCTTTGGTGAAAGATGTGCCTTTGATTGCACCCCGTTTTTTTTCAGGGAAAGTGGATTTGCCAGATTGTTTAGGCTCTGTTGAGTGGGCAATAACTTGGCCCGAGCAAGGGTATGACCCGTTTTTGTATTCTTATTGTAATACGATCCCAACGCCTCAGGGTGGGAGTCATGAAACTGGTTTAAGGGCTGGTTTGACTAAAAGCTTTCGGGGATATGCTGAAATGGTTGGCTCTAGAAAGTCAGCAGAGATTACAGCTGATGATGTTTTGGGAACGGCAGATGTTATGTTATCCGTCTTTATTAAGAGCCCTCAATTTCAAGGCCAAACAAAGGAAAAGCTTGCTTCGGTTGAGGCTGTTCGGTTGGTGGAAAATGCTGTTAAAGATCCTTTTGATCATTGGTTGTCGGCAGATACAAAAACGGCGAATTTGCTTTTGGATTATATCATTGAACGAGTCGAAGACAGACGGCGTCATAGAAAAACGCAAGAAACTTTACGTGCAAGTGCGACAAAGCGTCTGCGCTTGCCGGGGAAATTGGCCGATTGTTCTCATAAGTCTATTGAAGGGACTGAAATTTTTATAGTAGAGGGAGATTCGGCTGGCGGTTCAGCTAAACAAGCTAGAAATCGTGAAAAACAAGCTATTTTGCCGTTAAGGGGTAAAATTTTAAACGTGGCGAGCGCTTCAAGAGATAAAATTTTAAGTAATCAAGAAATTAGTAATATAGCTGAAGCCTTAGGCTGTGGGGTTGGAGCGAAGTATGATGAAAATGCTTTGCGTTATGAAAAAATTATTGTGATGACAGATGCTGATGTTGATGGTGCGCATATTGCTTCTTTGTTGTTGACTTTCTTTTATCAAGAAATGCCTGAATTAATTCGTAATGGGCATGTATTTTTGGCTATGCCTCCGTTGTATCGGTTGACGGTTGGGGATAAATCAATTTACGCTAGTGATGATGAAGATAAAGAGCGATTGATCAAAACAGTTTTTAAAAACTCTAAAAATGTAGAAGTAAGTCGGTTTAAAGGGTTGGGCGAAATGCCTCCTGCTCAATTAAAAGAAACGACAATGAACCCAAATTCACGGACTTTGACGCGGGTTGTTTTGCCGTCTTTTAAAAACGAAGAAGCACAAGATGAAAATAACTTTACACATCAAATTGTTGCTCAATTAATGGGGGCTAATCCAGAAATGCGTTTTCGCTATATTCAAGCGCATGCAAAATTTGTTGAGAATTTAGATATTTAATTATTGGAGGAAATATGAAGATTTTTACAATGTTGTTGTTTGTTTTATTCCTTTCGTCGCCTTGCTTTTGCAAAGCAGGGAAAGGTCAAGTGTTTCGTTTAACTCAAGAGCAAATGGATTCTTTGATGAGCGTCTCTGTTTTTAAAGAATATAAGGGTGTGGATAAAATTATTATTTCTCTTCCTAACAATGAAGCCGAATGTCCCTTTACTCAAAAAGTTATTGAAACATTATCTGATTGGGCCCCTTCTTTTCAAAAGAAAATTGTTCAAATTTATCCACCTAGTAAGCTGGAAGGCTCTGTTGCGCAAGCAACTATTTTTAACGAATTGTGCCGTCATGTGTGTGTGATTGTTGAGAGTGAAAATCAAGTATTTGTTCCTGAATGGCAAATAGGAAAAGCTAAAAATGAAACTGAGTTGGAACGGGAAAACATTCGTTTATCTGGGCTTTTTGTCAAAGATATTGAAAAATTTGTTCAAAGTGTATTGGCTAATCCACAATCAAAAAAATAAAGGCCTTTTTATCGTTTTTTAAAGATAATACTTGAAAAAAAATGAATTTATGCTAGAAGAAAAAAAGTTGTTTAATCTCTGTAAGGAAAAATCAAATGAGAAGAAAATTAATTGCTGGTAACTGGAAAATGAATGGTTTGAAGCAAGAGGCCATTGCTTTGTCTGGGCAAATATCCAATTTTTATGCCCGATTGCAGAATCCTTCTTTTGATATGTTTATTGCTCCTCCATTTACGATGTTGGATACGGTTGTTAAAATCGTTGGTGCTTCGGGGGTTGTCGTTGGTGCGCAAGATTGTTCAGTATATGATTTTGGAGCATATACGGGGGATATTAGCCCCTCTATGATTAAGGATTTGGGATGCAAAGGTGTTATTGTTGGACATTCTGAGCGCCGCATTAATCACAATGAAACAAGTGAAGACGTTCATACAAAGGCTGTCGCAGCTTTGCAAGCAGGATTAAAGGTTATTATTTGTGTGGGGGAAACGTTGCGTGAGCGGACTATCGGTAAGACTTTGGAGGTTGTTTCTGACCAAATTAAAGCGTCTGTTCCTTTGGATGCTGAGGCAGGGCAAGTTGTTATTGCTTATGAACCTGTATGGGCTATTGGTACGGGTCGTACGCCAACACCTGAAGAGGTTCAAAAAGTTCATGCTTTTATTCGAGATGTTTTAGGTGGTTTGTTTGGGCAAGCAACAGCCTCTACGATACAAATTTTGTATGGAGGTTCTGTAAAGCCAGACAATGCTTCGCTTTTGTTGTCTTTGCCAGATGTTGATGGCGCTTTGATTGGTGGAGCAAGTTTAAAAGCAGAAGAATTTTCGGCAATTGCTCAAACTTTGAAATAAGGAAAAGAAATGCAAACAATCATTTTAGTCGTTCATATTATTTTAGCTGTTTTTTTGGTAGGATTGGTTTTGTTGCAACGTTCCGAAGGGGGTGCTTTGGGTGGTCTTGGTGGAGGAACGGGGGCAAACTTTATGACGGGCAGGGCTGTTGGAAATATGTTGACACGAATGACGGCTATTGTTGCGGGTCTTTTTGTTTTAACAAGCTTGACTTTGGGAATTTTGGCGAAAAGAGACGTTCGTCATGAAAGTTTATTGGTGGATGTTCCTGTGACGAGCATCCCTATTGAACAAGAAACGGTTCCTACGTCAATACCTGCTGCAGTTCCAGATTCTTCCAATGGTGCAAAATAAAGGTATCTTATGACAAAGCATGTTTGCATTGGTGATGTTACTTTTGGTAACGATTTACCTTTCGTGTTGATTGCCGGTCCATGCCAAATGGAAAGTCGTGAACATGGGCTTGAAATGGCGGAAGCTTTAGTGAAGCTGACGCGTTCGTTGGGTGTTCCATTTGTGTTTAAAGCTTCTTTTGATAAAGCGAACAGAACGTCAATTAATGGTGCGCGTGGTATGGGTATGGATAAATGTTTGCAAGCGTTTTGTGAAATTAAATCAAAATGGGGATGTTTAGTTTTAACAGATGTGCACGAAGTTTTTCAATGTGCTCCAGTAGCTGAAGTTGTAGACATTCTTCAAATTCCAGCGTTTTTATGTCGTCAAACGGATTTAGTTGTCGCTGCTGGACGGACGGGAAAGACGGTAAATGTAAAAAAAGGACAATTTTTGGCTCCTTGGGAAATGAAAAATGTTGTTTCTAAAGTTGAAAGTACAGGAAATCAGCACATTCTTTTGACCGAAAGAGGTGTCTCTTTTGGTTATAATACATTGGTTGTTGATATGCGCTCTTTGCCGATTATGGCACAAACAGGTTATCCTGTGATTATTGATGCGACACATGCCGTTCAACAACCTGGGGGGCAAGGGACTTCAAGTGGCGGGCAACGTGAATTTGCTCCTGTGATCGCAAATGCTGCTGTAGCAGCAGGCGTTTCTGGTGTGTTTATGGAAACACATGCAAATCCAGATGCTGCACCCTCGGATGGAGCGAATATGATTAAGTTGTCTGATATGCAGAAAATTTTGAGAAAAATCATTGCCTTTGACAAGGTTGCCAAAGGTTTGTAGTGGTCTTTAAAGAAAGGAAAAATAAATGACGGAAATTATTGATATTCAAGCAAGAGAAGTCTTGGATTCCAGGGGAACTCCAACAGTAGAGGTAGATGTTGCTTTGGAAGATGGTTCTTTCGGACGTGCGGCGGTTCCTAGTGGTGCGTCTACAGGGGCGCATGAAGCGGTTGAATTACGTGATGGCGATAAAGGTCGTTTTAATGGCAAGGGTGTTTTAAAAGCTGTTGAATCTGTGAATGGTGAAATTTATGATGCTGTTGTCGGGATGGACGCCGAATCTCAAATGGAAATCGATCAAACGATGATTCATTTGGATGGTACGGAAAACAAAGGTCGTTTAGGTGCAAATGCTATTTTAGGTGTTTCCTTGGCAACCGCCAAAGCAGCCGCCGAATCTGTAGGGCTTCCTTTGTATCGTTATATTGGTGGTACGTTCGCGCATGTTTTGCCAACTCCAATGATGAATATTTTAAACGGAGGAAAACATGCGGACAATCCAATTGATATTCAAGAATTTATGATTATGCCTGTATCTGCACCATGTGTGGCTGAAGCTGTGCGTATGGGGGCCGAAGTGTTTCAAGCTTTGAAGTCTAATTTGAAAAAAGCTGGAATGAATACAAACGTTGGCGATGAAGGTGGTTTCGCACCTAATATCGGTTCGGCAAAAGAAGCATTGGATTTTATTGTAAAATCTATTGAAACCGCAGGATATAAGGCTGGCGAAGATGTTGTTTTGGCTTTAGATGCTGCAGCTAGCGAATTTTACCACGATGGTCAATATGATATGAAGGGTGAAGGTAAAGTGTTTACGTCGGAACAAATTGTTCAATATTATGCTGATTTGAAGGCGAATTTTCCGATCATGTCATTGGAAGATGGGATAGCTGAAGACGATTGGGAAGGTTGGAAGATGTTGACTGAAACTTTGGGTGGCAAAATGCAACTAGTGGGCGACGATTTGTTTGTGACGAATTCAAAGCGATTGTCTGTGGGAATTGAAAAAGGTGTTGCTAATTCTATTTTGGTTAAAGTTAACCAAATTGGTTCTTTAACAGAAACTTTAGATGCCGTGAATATGGCCCATCGCGCGGGGTATACAGCGGTGTTGTCTCATCGTTCTGGGGAAACAGAAGATTCAACTATCGCCGATATAGCAGTTGCGACGAACTGTGGACAAATTAAAACAGGTTCTATGAGTCGTTCAGACCGTATGGCTAAGTACAATCAATTGATTCGGATAGAACAAGAATTAGATGCGACTTCTAAATATGCAGGAAAATCTATTTTTTCCAGGTTTAAATAGTTTGCGATGAAATAGGTAAAGCCTCTCCTTGAATTTTAAAGGAGAGGCTTTTTTGTGAAAATGTATTTTTTGTAAAGAAATCTGGCGTTATGTAGGGCTATATACAGATGTATGTTTTGCGATTTTTTTTTGCTTGAGTTTTTTTATAATTTTCCGTACACTATAAGAGTTTTTAACATAAAAGAAGGCCCCAAAAAATGAAAAATGAAGAAATTTTACAAGGTATGCTTGCATCAGGAGAGCGATTCTTTTGGCAAGTAACGGGGTCTATCCGCGATTGGAAATATAATCCTTTGTATTGGGCGCTTGCTTTATTTTCTTTTGGGTTATTTTTGTTTGCTCTTTATTTATATCGCACCTATTCCTATTATGTATTGACGTCAACTCGATTGATTGTTATTTCTGGCATTTTAGGGCGAAAAGTAGACGAAATCGAATTGTTCCGTATTATTGATAGTAAAACAACCCAAACGTTGGTTGATAGGTGGGCAAATTTAGGCAATATTCAAATTTCCTCTACGGATAGAACGGGAGTTGCATTGATGAAAAAAATTCCTGAGCCTCATTTAGTTCGTGATGCGTTACGCCAAGCATATACGGAAGCTCGTAGCCAGCGTGGTACTGTTGTTTTGGAACAATCCTAATTTTTAAACATTTTGCAGATAGGTATCAATGAATTTTTCTGGTGTTCTTTGTAGTTGTGCTTTTAATTGTTCTGCCAATAACACGTCTTTGTTTCCTGAAGAATAAATCTTAAGTAATGGTCCTAATCCGCCCAAATCCACGTCAAGAATAACTGATTCGTGAATGGCTGGACGGCTGATCAATATGGCGTATTTGTGATCCGCAAATTCACGTCCCAAAATGAAATTCATTTCGCGAGGACTAAGGTTCCAACTGGCATAATCTGCTTCGTTCGCTTGAGGATTCCTGAAGAAAATAACTGTTTGGCACTGCCCACGAATAATATCGCCTAAACCATGCGTATCCAAAAATCTGGGTTGTTGGAATGCGCATAAGAATGCTTGACGTTTTTTTCGTCCTTCGCGTAAACCAACGATAAAACTGTCTTTGAACATAGGGTGTTCTAACATGGGTGCCGTTTCGTCAATCATAATCATGGAGGGGGTTCCTTTTGCGCTGGCCACCATATGAATGCGGTGCATCAAATAGCTTATCACTGCTGGAGCTAAAACCCCATCTTGGAATACAGTCGTAAAATCAAACGCCATATAGGGATGTGAAGACATATCTAAATTGTCTTCGGTCGAATTGAAAATAAGTCCATATTGTTCATTGTTAATCCAACGCTCTAATTGTGTGCGCATCTTGCCAGGCCGACTTTCGTTTCCCGCTTGTTGCGATGGAGCAGAAAAACATGCTTTGTATAAATTTTTTAACTGTCTTTCTTCTGGGCGCAAATATTCATAAGCGGTTGTGACAGCTCGCGCAATTTCTTGTTCCGAAAGAGGATCTGTTCCACCTGTAATATCCCGTATCCACGTACGTAAAAAAGCGCGATTTTCGGGTTTATCAGCCATGGCAAAAGGATTAAGCGTTGTGGCGCCTTCTCCTCCATCAAAACGAATGTAAGGTGCGTTTAAAGCTAGTGCAAATACTTTTGCACCGTTATTTCTGTCAAAGAAATACACATTTAAATCAGGGAAGCGCATTGCTTGCCCTGCCAAAAATGAAAACAGAGTCGTTTTGCCTTGTCCCGTAGGCCCAATTAATGCTGTATGCGCAACGGCATAAGGTTCCGAAGAAACGTGAAATTGAAATGCATAAGAAGTTCCCATAATTGTTTTAAAATAAGAAATAGGCCCTTCTCCCCAATCAGACTTTAAAAGACCTGAAGCTGTTCTGTCTAAAGAAATTGCACATGCAACGACGCGGGATAAATATAAAAATGTCTTTGGATAAACTTCATATGTTGGAAATTGTGAAAAGAAAACAGCTTGAGTCGCCCATCCTTCACGCACTGGCGTGACATTATAAAAACGACAAATACGTTCAACTTCCTCCTGTCCAAAAAGAAGCTCTTCTTTTGTATCGCCAAAAATGTAAATGGACATCGCGTATTGATTTAATGTTTGAGAGTCTGTATCTGATCTGTCCAACATTTGCATTGCCGAATCGTATTGTGCATGAACGCCAAGTGATGGGCTTGTAATACGAGCTTGCCACATTTGTTGCATCAACAAAGCGTTGGCTTTGACATAGTTTATGGCTTGGATGTTATGGGTAATGTTTAATTCAACATCAATCGCCAAAAGGTCTGCAATCATTTGTTCGTCCATAAAATCCCCTGGTTTACGAATTCCTATTGCGATGCATAATTTTTCTTTGTTTCCTGCGAAAAAACGAATAATTCCTTCGTCTTTTGTGAAGTGGATGTAATCTGATGTTAAAAGGGAATTTAATTCATCTTTTTGCTCAAAACCAATGACAGGTTTTGGGCGTGTTAAAGGACTGACCAATTGTCCAAAAAGCCAAAAAGGGCTTTTGTCTTGATGTTTATGTGGCGTTTTTTCTGAAATCAGTACAGGGTGATAAGCATCTAAAATAGCCAACAGAGATTGAGTCGCTTGGTTTAAATCCTTTAGCGCGTTTTTACGATCATTGACGGATAAAATAATATAATGCTTGTTGCGATAAATACGATTCAAACTTCTAATCCATGTTGTCGATATTTTTTGTAACAAAGGGTCTTTGTGAGTATTCCGTTCAGAAAGAGGAATTTTTTCACGGATTGTAATAATGCGTGATGTAATTTCTATTTCAGCCATCGAATCTATCCATTGTTTCCTTAACTCCAACAAGGCAGATTTGTCTTCGTTTTGAAGAAGAGCTGTATCTGCTCCTCTAATTTCAAAGACTCGTGCGATAGAGCCATTTTTACAATAAATTGTTGCACCATCTTTATCTAATCTGGAAAAGGGTAAAAAATCGGCGACTCTTGTTTCTTGTGGATGTGGTAAAATCCACTCGCCTAATTTCGTTGCAATTAATGCTGCAAAGGCAATAGCGCTAAAGACGCCGACTAAAATGACGCTCGTATCTGCGGATTGAGCGGTATTGACTAACATTGATAAAATACTGGTTTCATCCATCTTTATTTTCCTTACGGTGCCAACTTTTTCCCTTTTTCAGGGTACATATTTTTGTAATTTTTTATAAAAGGACCTTGTGATTGCATCATTTTTGATAAATGAGGCTCCCTTGCTCCTAAAGCCACTAGGGCAATGTGAGTTGGGAAAACTGTCGTCAAAACAATAACAAGCGGATTTAAATTAAAAAGAGCGATGCCGAAAAAAATTAAAGCACTCTGAATGCCTAAATTTAATGCAGCAGGAACCATTGGGGCCCAAAAAATTCGAGGTGGCATCGCAACTGCCTTTAAAATTGGTTCGTTCATCTTTTCTCCCTTACTTTGGGATAGGATAAACAATTTTTAATGTGGTGACAAGTCCTTTTCTTTTTTTTAAGCAAACTTATGCGGGGGATATCTTTTGTTTCGAACATGGCTCTCCCAACTTTCAAGTTTCGTAAGATTTAAAATTACGTTAGATCAACAACATTTTTTTATTCATATCGGAGGTTTACATTTGTGCATGAAAAAACCGTCCGAATTAAATTTCGGACGGTTTAACAAAAAAAATATAAGTTAAAAGCCTGCTGAGTATTGAAAAGTATCATCAGTGACTGCGTCCCAACTGTCTTCCCCTGTTGCATATGTGACAATCATCCCGGCTGCAGCGACGATAGCTAACCCTACCAATAAGCCAGTGAACCATTTCCAATTGATTTTTCCAAAGATAGCTAAGAATGCGATGGCAATTAAACCGAAACCGCCGATAACAAATAAGATTTGCTTTGCGCCTAAGAAAGCATCAGCTACCTTGCCGAATGCGATGGAAAAGGCATCCTGACTGGTCGTTTGAGCCAAAGCGTCCCCAGCCCACACAAAAAGCGTGAAAGCCAAAGCAACGGATAATGTTTTAACAATGTTCTTCATAATATAACCTCCTATGTTATTATACTAAATCTATTATAGCAAAAAACATTTATTGTCTAGCATTGTTTAACATCCATGTAAAGAGATTTTTTTGAAAACAAATATTTTTTTGTTTTATTAAAATAGATGATTGACGCTTTGTTTGTTTTTTTATATAACAGAAACAGGTTGTATCATTTTGCAAAGGGGCATACAAATGAAACATGTGGTGGGTTGTACTTTAAAGGGAGCTTTCTTTTCTTTAGTTTTACTTGCGTCGAGTGCTGTTTGTGCATTGCGTGCAGGGACGGTTTGGTTAACCGAAGATGATTATCGTACGCAAGCTCAAGGTGATGATGAAGGGGTCGCGAGCGAATATTCTTTAACTTCGGATGAGTTGGCTTTGACGGACGAAGAACTGAAACAGGCTTCAGAAAGTATTCAAAAAGAACAGGATGATAGTGCTTTACCAACAATTACAGCTGAAGGTGAATTTTTAACCCCGACGTATGTTTTGCCGGAAGCACTGTCAGAAAAGGAAATGTCTGTTTTGCCTACGAGTGGAACGTTGGACAATCCATGGCGCGCGGAAACTAAAACAGCTCAAATTGTTGCAGATGCTGAAAAAACAATATCTTCTCCGTCGGCAGTTGTTTTGCCTGGGGCAGATGTTGGGGAACCTCCGATTTCGAATGAAAATAAATTTTTAGAAACGCTTGAATCGCAATATCAAAATACTTCTTTATTGCTGGCAGAAACGGCTAAGCGTTTGGAGGCTTTGGAAAATGGCGTTCAAGGGTTACAAGAGTCTAATTTAAAAATGGCGGAAGCTCAAAATTTGGAACAAGAGCTAGAGCCTCGTCAGCCGTTATTGTTGCCATTAGCTCCTTTGAAAACGCCTTCAATTACGGTTTCAGAACCAGCTTCAGATTTTTCCTTTACAGAAAAATTACCAGAAAAAGTTGATTATATAGACCATGTTTTGGGAGTGTTAAAAAGGATAGAGCTAGAGCCTGTTTCTTTTTCTGAAACAGATGAATTGGTTGTCCAAACAATCCCGCAAGAGATGAAATTAAGCTTTTTGCCTGGAAGTGTTGATATTTCTGGAAAGTCATTTAAATGGATTAAGGCGTTTTCTTATTGGCCAAAACAATCGTTACAAAAGGCCGCAGAAGTTCGGATGAGTGCACAAGATATTGATTTGCAGTCGCGTCGATTCGTGCTTATCAAAGGGGCGTTGTTAAGCAATGGGCTTTCTCCTCGGCAGATCCGCTTTGTTTTAACAGATCGTGACCCAAATACGATTGTTTTAAGAACGATTGTTTTGCCTGACGAACAAGAGGTTTATTATAAGCATCAGAAAAATGGAAAGGTTGTTCCTCAAATAATTCGCAAATGGTAAAAATATATACGAATTGTTAACGATTATGGTCTTATAACAGAAAGAGTAGTGGTGTTGGCGTGGTTTTTGTTCCTCAATTCTAAAGTTGGAGAGTCTTTATGAAACATACATTTAATTCAAAGATAATTTTCGGCGTTTCTTTGATGGTTGTTGGCGTTTTTTTGAATGCTTGCACATCTCAAAAAAATGAATCTTTCTATGCGCCCACGAAGAGCGAATGCCCGTGTTCAATGAAAAAAAATGATGGCTCGCAGGGGTCTGTTGTCCAGGCACAACATGATTCGGCGCTTGCGCAATCTACCCCTTCTTTAGAGCCCAGAGGTGTCCCTGTAAAACCTCAAGGATCGCAAAAACCATGTGTTAAGAAAGAATGGGCAAGTAAAAATTGGAAGAAAGAAGTTTCTCCGTCTTCGGTGAAAGAAAAGCCCTCTATTAAAGTGACGTCCGTCGACGAGGTGGTTTTGCCGATTGTCCCTCAAAAACCTGTGGTAGAAAAACTTCTTGCTGATCCTGCTCTTGTCCCTGCGGTTGAAGCTGTCTCTGTAGAGGAAGAGGTTGTTCCTGTTTTGCCTGTGCCTTTGGATGAAGATGTGGTCGAAGAGATTATAGTTATTGAAGAAGATGTGCCGCAAACACCTACCATTGTTGATGAAATTGTTAAAGAACCTGTTGTAGAACCCGTTGTAGAACCTGCTTCGGATGTGGATGCTCAAAAAAATCAATTACAAAACGAAATAGACACGTTGAAGGCTGAGCAAGATAGGTTGGTTTTAGAAAAAACAGAGGTTTTAGCGCGCATTGAAGAAACAAAAAAATATGATGAAGTTAAAGATTGGATTGCTCCGGAAGGTTCAACTTTGCGTGGATTGTTGACTGAATGGGGTGATTTGTCGGGTTGGCGCGTTGTTTGGAATATGGATCGTGATTATACGTTGGAAGCGGGGGCTGTCTTTCGTGGTCGATTTGTAGATGTTTCTGCGGCTTTGTTGCGTTCTTTTGCGCGGGCGAGACCGGCACCTAAAGGTGTGTTCTATAAAGGGAATAAAGTTTTAGTCATCAGCACTCGGGAGGATGAAAATGCCGAATAAACGTTCGTATAAGTTTTTTTTATTAGGAGTTGTTTTAGTTTCGATTGGTTTAATTTCTTGTAAAAATAATCATATTCGTGAGGTTAATGAAGATATTGTATCAGTTTTAGCTGAAACTGAAGGCTATGTTGAACAGGCAAAGATTCCTTATGATGCTGAACAAGTCGATACGGTTTTGACAAAAGAAGATATTTGGTTGGGTGAAGAAAGCTTTAAGATAATGGGGGGGGAACCTTTACCTAAAAGTTTTGAAGAATCAGACTCTGTTACCATCTCTGTTAATGAACCGATTCATTTGTTGGATTTGGTTGAGCAGTTAAGAGATATGACGGGGTTGCGTTTTTCATTAGAAGAATTAAAAGCCAAAGATGAAGTTCCAGAAGATACTATTATCGTTGATTATTCTGGAAATTTAAGTGGATTGTTAGATTATATTTCCCATAAATTATCAGTTTATTGGAAATATCGTCGTGGAGAGATTTCTTTTTACAAAGTGGAAACACGTGTGTTTACGATTTATGCGTTGCCAGTTGAATCTTCGATGAACGCCAGCCTAAGTGGGACGCCTGTATCTTCAGCAAATGGAGGAGCTTCGACGACTTTGCAAATGTCTACGGATATTAAATTAGAAGTATGGGCAAATATTGAAGAAGGCATTAAACAAATTATGGGTGATAACGGCGAGTTGCTTGTGTCTCCTACAACAGGCACAGTGACGGTGACTGCGCCTCCGTTTACAATTCAAAAGGTTGCACGGTATGTTCAAGAATTGAACGAAAAAATGTCACGTCAGGTCGCAATATCGGTGAAAGTGTTGCAAGTCAGTGTTGAAAACTCGGATAATTATGGGTTGGATTTATCTGTTATTTTTAATCAAAATAGTCGTTACGGGTTTAACTTTGTGGGTCCGTTTACAAGTGCATCTTCAGTTGGTCGTTTGTCAATGGCTGTTGTTAATAGTGATGGCAAGTTAGGAAAAGGATCGGAAGCAGTTATTGAAGCGTTGTCGACTCAAGGCAAAACGGCTTTAATAACTAGTACTAGTGTGACGACTTTGAATAATAAGGTTGCTCCAGTTCAAGTGACGACACAACAGAACTACGTTAAACAGACGACTATTGAAAAAGATGATTATTCGAGTGGCGAGGGTTCAACTTCTGTTGAAATGGAAACGGATACTTTGAATTATGGCTTCACGATGGAATTGTTACCCAGAATTTTGGATAATGGCCGCCTGATTTTACTGTTCACAATGACGCTGACAGATCTAATTGATTTGACAAAGTTTTCTTCTGATGGTCAAGAAGGTGACGGTGGAGAAGATACAGAATCTTCGGGAACTGAATCTTCGGGTTCTGGTTCGACAGAGGCAACAGTTGTCCAGTTGCCGAAAATGCAAACAAGAGGCTTTATTCAAGAAATTGCGATGCGGTCTGGCGCGACATTAGTGTTGACTGGATTTGAAAGCGTATCTGATAACTTGAATACGTCAGGTATTGGTCAACCTAGATTGACTATTTTAGGTGGGCAAGAATATACGACACAAAAAAGATCAGTATTGGTGATTTTATTGACGCCAGAGATATTGGTTTCTCCGTTGTCGCCGGAAACGCGTATGGAAAATTTCTAATAGGGGAGTTTTACCGTGGTAGATGAAGAAAAAGAAGGTACAGAAGAACGATACAAATTCGCGCCCCCAGAAGGGGATGAGAATGCTTCTGATAATCTTGAATCTTCTGCCGCTCAAGAATTGCGTCAAACCACTCCGACTCTAGAAGATGAAGAAGCTTATGGGGAAAAAGAAGTTTCGAACGATGGCGTAGGCTATACCATTACGGTAGGGAAAGCGAAATATGCAGTTGGTTTGTTTTGGCAACCTTTGCAAGACGTTGATGACCCTATCCCTGAAATTCGTGGAACTATGGAAACAGATGTCGGTTCCGATTTATATTGTATTCATTATGGGCGCGTAGCTCAATATGGATTAACTAAAAAAGCAAATGGAGCCAAGGAAGGACAGGCTGCTGCTGCAATTTCTGTTTTAGATGCTTTATCTGATAAATCTTCATTTGTTGCTGTGTTTAAAACGCAAGAAGGTTGGTGGTTTGTTGCGGCGCGTAATGATTTAATCTTGCCAGAAGAAGATGTTTTATATGCGAATGAAGCAGATGCTAAAGATGCATTTTTTTCGATGATGGCGGTGCCTGATTGGGGACACAAAATTGCACCTGCAGAATGGAAAATTGATGATACAGAGCCGCTGATGTTGGAAGGGTTGATTAAAAAAGCTTTTCAAGTCCGTTTGGTGAGTTTGAGTGCGGCGCGAGGAACTAAAATTTTGTTGGCTCTTGCTTTGTTGGTTTTATTTATTGTTGGTGCAATTGTTTTTTTGATTTTTCACCTTTATGAAAGAAAAACTACCCCCAGTATAAATATAGCGCCAATTGAGGAATTGGCTGGGAAGATAGGTGGTGAGCCAATTGTTCCTACCAACGCAGAAGAAAAACCATGGGACAAAATCCCGGATGTAAATTCTTTTTTAGAAAGGTGTTGGGATTATTCGTATCGTTTGAAATCATTGACCATTCCTGGCTGGTCTTTGGGTAATATCGTTTGTACAAAGGAGAACATTACTACAGAATGGAAAATGACTTGGGTAAAAGGAGGGCGTTTTGCATGGTTTGCAACGGCGATGACGGAGTTGAGTGAATTTAAACAAATCGCCACTCAAGTAAACGAGGCGGGAAACCTAGCAACTGCGTCAATTGCTTTTAGCCAGTTACCTATAGCAAATACGCAACTAACTGGACCAAGGTATACGGTCATTCAATTGAAACAAGAAATAACGGATATTGCACAGGCTTTGTCAATGAATATTTCTATGCAAGTCCAAGAGATCGCTGTGGGTGATGCTAATTCACCTCAGCAAGGGGGAACCTCGGGAGTAACGACATATAAGTATTTGTCATTTAGTTTTTCTTCGCCAATGGATCCCCCATCATGGGAAGCTTTTTTTGATAAATTCCCAGGGTTAGAAATTGTTAAAGTTCAATATAATCCACAAGCAGAATCAGCATTAACGGAGAACTGGAGCTATGAAGGACGTATTTATGAAAAACAACAGTAAACATTTATCATATTTGGCATTAACATTGGCTTTGGTCTTTTGTGTGGGAAGCGTTCCTGCACAGGCTGATGCTTTGGATGCCGTGCTTCCTAAAGAGGAAGAAGAACAAAAACCTCAAGACTTTTCTCAACGTGCTTCGTTGGGGGAAATGAAAGAATCTGCGTTACCGAGCACTTCCGATAATGTGATTGCAGATCCGTCACCTATGCCGATGTCGGTATCTATACAATCTCCACCCAGTGAAAGATTGTTGGGTAAAATTACCAGTGAAGTGTTCCACGAAATGGCAGAACTGGAACGAGGTAATGTCTTTTTAAAATTGCAAACTCAACGTGAGCAATTGAAAAATGATTTGGAAAAATTGAAAGCAAGCTACCGTCAGGCTCGATTGGATGAAATTGAAAAACGTGAAGGCGTGATCAGAACACGTGTCGAATGGATGCAAGAACAAGAGCGTGTTCGTCAGGAAATTTTGGAATTGAAAATGAAAACTGAACAGGCTGAAAAAGAATTGGAGGTTGCTGAATTGCGTAAGGCTGAGTTGTTAAAAGCGACAACGACGACAGTGAATGATGATGGAACTGTTGTGACCAATCCAACGCTTGGGACTCTTGTAGGATTAACTATTTTAGACATCAAAGGGATGAAGGGTAATTTGACGGCACGTCTTTATGGACCAGACGGTAAAGTTTTTTCATTAAAGATTGATCAAGTATTACCTTCTGGTCATAAGGTGAAGGCGATTACGAAAAAAACAATTGTTTTCACAAAAGATGGAGTTGAAGAAACAATTGAAATTGCTCCGCTTATTGTGGCTGTTCCTGTGGCGGAGGAAAATGCATCTAATGATGAAAATTTAACGGAAATGCCTGCGGAAATAATTGAATAAAAACGCTTGATGAACGTAGGGAAAAATGACCGAAAACGCCGAAGAGATCGACAAAAAAGTTGA
The DNA here is from genome assembly GCA_964643615.1 of uncultured Lactobacillales bacterium. Taxonomy (GTDB): domain Bacteria; phylum Pseudomonadota; class Alphaproteobacteria; order CAAHEQ01; family UBA3637; genus CAZXTR01. Next base: position 22,784 of record CAZXTR010000011.1, read on the forward strand.
GGAACAATTTCCTGCTTCTCAAGAAGGGGATAAGGCGGAAACTACAGAAAAAATACTTGCTAGTCGTTCCAGTAAGCGAGAGAAGAAGTCAAAGGATTCTGTACAGTCGGATTTTTTGGCGGGTTTGTTCGCTGATGGAAATGAATGTATCACGGTGCCAGGGGGTGCTTTCCCTGTTAAAGAAGAAATCAGACTTTTACTTGCTTTGTTTTCGAATGGTCGGTTTTTGATCGCTGATCCATACAAGCACGATGGACGTGTTCTTTCTTTCCAAGTTTTAGCACAAAAACGCAACTTACAAATTGGCAAGCCAGAAGCTGTTCCAATGGCGGTGATTAGTGATATTTATGAATATACAGGGAAGCGTAAGGCTCAAATTGAAGTTGAAGAAGATCAAGACCAAATTCGTATGCAACGCGACTTTGTTACGATTGTTAAGCATGCGGCAAAAATGAAAGTTTCGGATATCCATATTATTGTGGCAGATCATACTACGGTTATGTTTCGTGTGAATGGTATGTTACAAGTCGAAATGGAATATAATAACGAGTGGGGTGAATCTTTCGTTCGTGCGGCATTTGCTTCGTCAGATATTTCCGATTCGAACTATGCTCAAAATGAATATCAAGCAGCTCAAAAATTAGGGAAAACACCTTTGCGTGGTTCGAAAGGAAAGTTGATGCTTCCTCCCGAAGTTTTAGCTATTCGTTTACAATTTAACCCAATTGCTTTTGGAACGCGCTATGTTGTTATGCGTTTGTTATATGCTGATGCAGGTGGTGCAACGGATGATCCTTCAAAAAACTTACTTTTGCTTGGGTTCTCCGAAGAAGAAGTTGAAATTTTTTACCGTTTACGAGCAATGCCGATAGGGTTAGTTTTTGTTTCTGGGCCAACAGGAAGTGGCAAAAGTACGACACTTCAACGTAATATGATTAATATGTTAAAGGAAAGAAATTACGAAATTAACTTAATTACGGTGGAAGATCCTCCTGAATATCCGATTCCCGGAGCACGTCAAATGCCTGTGACGAATGCTGGCGTGGAAGAATTGAAAGAGCGAGAATTTACAAAGGCTTTGTCGGCCGCCTTGCGTTCTGACCCAGATATGTTGATGATTGGTGAAATTCGTACGTTATCAGCAGCGAATTTAGCATTTCAAGGTGCTTTGTCTGGCCACGGTGTGTGGACAACTGTTCATGCGAACAGTGCTCCTGCGACGTTGATTCGTCTACGTGATATGGGCGTAGAAGATTTTAAATTAAGTGACCCTAGCTTGGTTCGTGGATTAATGGCCCAACGTTTATTTAGAACCGTATGCCCTCATTGTGGAATACGTGCGACAGATGATTTGAAAAATCCCGTTGTTCAACGGTTGAAAAAATCATTAGGTGATTTAGGTCTAGAACGGTCTTATTTGCGTGGAAAAGGGTGCTCTTTTTGTGATTATCGTGGTGTGTCTGGTCGTGCAGTGGTTGGTGAATTTGTTATTCCTGATGGGACTTTTTTGGATTTAATGTTGAAAGGTGAAGTGCGGAAAGCAATTGATTATTGGACTTCTGAATTAAATGGTCGCACTTTGAAAGAAAATGCGATATCTCGGATGTTAAAGGGCATGGTTGATATTGAAGAAGTTGAAAGATGGACGGGTTTATTAGATGAACGACCTGCGTATTAAGGAGAAAAACAAATGGATCAAATTATTAAAGTGGCACATAAGCAAAAAAGTAGTTTTAACAATTTTGAATTAAAAGTAGCTCAATTTGTTGTGAAACATTCTATGGCGGATCGTTTACGTGTGTATAGAAAATTAGCATCTTTATTGCGAAACCGATTTTCTTTGATGGATGCATTAGAACGATTGTATAACATTTCAACGCAAGATGGTAAAAATAAACATGAAACAATGGGAGTAGCTATTACTAGTTGGATGCGGTCGTTGCAAAGTGGGGAAAGTTTTTCTGCTGCGTTACGTGGATGGGCTCCTCAGAATGAATTGTTGATGTTGTCTGTGGGTGATATTGCGAATTTGGATGAAGCTTTGGTAAATTTGGTTCATGTGGTCGAAGGCGTTAAGCGGATGAAAGAACCTGTGGTTGGAGCAATCGCATATCCTTTCTTTTTGACATTTTTAGTGACGTTGATTATTTGGGCAGTTGGAGTGTACATGGTGCCCCCGATGGCATCTGCTGTGCCGGGCTTGGTATGGCGTGGTCAGGCCGATACTTTGATATCGTTATCTGAATGGGTACAAAATAATACCTTAATTTTGTTTGCCTCTTTGCCTGTAGTTAGTATTATAATTGCTTTGACGATGCCTCGTTGGACAGGATCTTTGCGTGCCAAATTTGATTTGGCTCCTCCTTGGTCGATTTACCGTATTTTCGTCGGTGTGTCATGGTTGATGTCTTTAGCCGCATTGGTTAAGGCAGGCACTCCTGTTTCGAAGGCTTTGCGTGTGCTCCGTTCGGATGCTAGTCCCTATTTGCTTTTTTGTATTGAAAAAACGTTGTTCTTTGTTAACAGTGGAGATAATCTTGGTGATGCTTTGTATAAAACGGAGCTTGGCTTCCCCGATCGAGAAGTTGTCGGCGATTTGCGTATTTATTCCGAATTGGATAATTTTCAAGAGGCTTTGAACCAAATGGCGAATGAATGGTTAGAAGATAGTATTCGAGATGTTGCAAAAAAAGCAGATATATTAAATATGATTGCGATTTTAGCCATTTCTGGCATTGTGGCCTGGGTAGTAATGGGAACGTTTGCGATGCAAGATCAAATGGTGCAAGCTATGGGATAATAGGTTAATTAAAAAGGAAAAAGTAAATAAAAACCTCCTTCTTTATGGAGGTTTTTCTTTGTCTTTAATCTGGTTGGATCGCGGACAAAATATGATGAGTGCGATGGTTTAAAGTCACTTTATGAAATCTAGAAAATGTGGTTTGATACGATTTTTGAATAGAATGGATGATTCTCTATGCATTAAAATAGACAAGGGCTTCATTCTTGTTCCATTAAAAAGTATTTTTTCGCGTGAAGAAAACTTATAAAAGGGGATGAAGGATGCATTTATAAAACTCAGGTTTAGAGATGTTTTAAAATTTCTACTCGCGTTTTTTTGAAATAATGAAAGAATTTATGGTAGTGGCGGGCTAGTTAATCATAAAAATAATCCCCTCTGGATTTTTGACATCGAAAATAAAAGGGGGAGCCTGCCCCCCCTTGCCGTGTTTAGTAAAATTTACGGCTGTGACCTTGTTTTTTCTGTGGTGGTTTTGCCATCGTATACGCAATACGTTTGAACGATGACAGAGATACCCATGTCAGAGCTTATAGTCCACCTAGTAGGGTCTTCTGTGCTAGAAATTTTGGCGCTTGTTTTTGTTATCGGAACAGCAACGGTTCCAGATATCGTGACATCATGAGTGTCTTCTGATACAGTTATATTGATCTTGTCTTGTAAATCATTACCCGTTGTCGATAATTCTGTGCCACTGTCTCCCACAATGGGAAGGATAACTAATGCAGGGGCATAATGGGCAGGACATGCGGGCTGTGGAATGTCCTTCTTTACATCAGCAGAAAGCGTATAATATTCAATACCTTTGGATACATAGTCGGGTAAAATTTCACTGAGGCGAGCTCCTCCGCGGGACGTCAAACGAATATCGTTCATAACGGATGTATAAACGGGATCCAGTTGATATTTGGCGTCTTCTCCTGCATTTATTTCTTCTTGCGTTAAAAGTTTCTCTAGAAGTGGTTCGCTTTTGTTAGTTGTTATTTTTGCCGTTTCATTTAATATA
>CAZXTR010000012.1:0-24608 GCA_964643615.1 uncultured Lactobacillales bacterium
GATATTCAAACTACAGAGTGTTTCTAAATGTTTGCCAACAATTTCTGGGTAACTGACAAAATATGCCAACAACATTTTTGCTTCTGATTGTAATGGGGACAAAGTGGGCATAGATGTTGTTCCAACAAATGGCATCATTACTTTTTTGCTGTTTTTAGAATAACGTTGCTCTTTTATAAATGTTTTTAAATTTGATGTTAAAGCTTTTTTATAATAATTTCGAACAGAAGAATCTTTTATTTGCATTGCAATTTCTTTAGTTTCCTTTTCAAGTAATGCGAGTTTCTCTGGTGTGCCAAAGTGCTTTGAATGAATTAATCTATTCCAAATAAGCCAAAAAAGTGACTTGCTTCCTTTTAATTGCTCTAAAAAAGATGCTTTGCCATTCAATTTTAAAAATTCATCGGGATCAAGCCCTTCTGATAACCAAACAAACCGTAAAGAACAGCCTGGTTTTAAAATTGGCAAGGCTCTATCGGCAGCGCGTTCAGATGCGCGTTGTCCTGCGCTATCACCATCGAAGCAAACAATCGGCTCTGGAGCCATTTTCCATAAAAGGTTTAATTGATCTTCTGTTAATGCTGTTCCCAGTGGTGCAACTGCATTTGTAATTCCCGCTTTATGAAGTGCAATAACGTCCATATAGCCTTCGACTAATAAGACAGAGTTTTTTTCACGAATGCTTGTGGATGATTGATAAATAGCATATAAGTTCTCCCCTTTTCGGAACAAAGGTGTTTCAGGTGAGTTCAAATATTTGGGTTCACTACTTGAATCCATGACGCGTCCTCCAAAAGCAATGGGACGTCCTTTTTTATCCATGATGGGGAATAAAATACGATTGCGAAAATAATCATAATTGTTTTCGTCGCCGATTTTGGATTTAGATACAAGACCCAATTCAAGTAAGTCTTGCTCGTCAGAACTATTTTGAATAAGGTGTTGTTTTAATGATTTTCCAGGAGGAGCATATCCTAACCGAAATTTTTGAATGTCTTGATTGCTTAATCCCCGTGATTGTAAGTAAGATAAAGCTTGTTTTCCTATGGGGCGAAAAAGTTGTTGTTCGTAAAAACAGGTTGCTTTTTCCATAATTTCGAATAAAGACAACCTTTTTTTATTATTTTGAATTTCTTGTGGTGATGGGGCAGGGAGATTCGTGCCGACAAGATGAGCAATTTGTTCGATTGCGTCTGTAAATGAAATTTTTTCGACTTGCATGACAAATTGAAGTGCGTCCCCATGAGCTCCGCATCCGAAACAATGGTAAACCCCTTTATCTTCATTGACGTGAAAAGAAGGCGTTTTTTCGTGATGAAAAGGACAAAGACCTATGTAATCTTTGCCTCGCCTTATCAATTTCACCCGTCGTCCAACTAATTCGACAAAAGAAACTTTGGATTTGATATCTTCAATAAATCTGGCTGAAATGGCCATTTAACTAAAAAATCCTTTAATTAGAGCTGAAGCTTTCCCAAAATCCATTTGCCCAGCATATTTTGTACGTAAAGCACCCATGACTTTGCCCATGTCTTGCATAGAAGAAGCCCCCGTTTCGGATATGATAGATTGAATCGCCTTTTTGACGTCTTCTTCATTCATCTGTGTGGGCAAGAAAGATGAAATTAAGACAATCTCCGCTTTTTCTTTCGCTACAAGATCTTCTCGTTTCCCTTTTTCGTAGAGCGCGACACTTTCTTTGCGTTGTTTGATCATGGATCGCAAAAGTTGTAAAATATCGGTATCTGAAATACCATTCATATTGCCCGATGGGCGAGAGGCTATATCCTTATCTTTGATTGCAGCAGTTATCATCCTTAATGCAGACAAAGCCGATTCGTCTTTTGACTTCATTGCCTTAATAAGTTTCATTTTTATGTTTTCGCGTAACATGTTTTCTCCTTTAAGATTCACGGTTGCTTATCATAAGATTCTTTTGTCCTAAAAGCAATGATAAAATAAATTGTTTATAGTTTAAATAATTATAGACATGAAAATAATTTTTTGCTAAAGTGGCAGAAAAGAAAAGATGGGGGATGTTGATGTTTAAAAAAAGTCTTCTTTTAATCGTGTTTTTATTAAGTGCCCCGCACGTTTATGCGGATTATGCAAAGGGGAAGAACGCAATAGATAAAAAAGAGTTTACAATTGCCGCCCAAGAGCTGGAGAAACCTGTCGCTGATGGTGATCCAAAGGCAGAGCATTTGATGGGGACTTTATACTTTAATGGCCAGGGGGTTGCCCAAAATGATGAAAAAGCTTTTGCTTTGTTTCGTTCTGCTACAGAAAAGGGCAATTTAGATGCTAAAGCATTTCTGGGTTATATGTATGATGCTGGACGTGGTGTCAAACAGGACAAAAAGAAAGCTTTTGACTTGTATAAAGAAGCATCAGATGCTGGGAATGATGCGGCTACTGTCAATATGGGTATTTTGTACTACAAAGGAGATGGTGTCGCACAAAGCTATGAAAAGGCATTTCAGCTTTTTACAAGTGTCGGCGATTACAAAAACCCTACTTTATTTTTGTATTTAGGTCATTTGTATAATTATGGTTATGATGTACGCCAAGACATTAATAAAGCTGTGGAATATTACTCTAAAGCTGCAGCCCTGGGCGATGTGAATGCGCATTATATTCTAGGCGGTATTTATCAAAAAGGAAGAAGTTCTATTGTTCCTGATGCTACGGAAGCATTGAAATTTTATATGTTTGCAGCGCAATCTGGACATGCTGAATCCCAATATAATTTGGCCACTTTATATGCTAGTGGCGCGACGGGGACTGTGGATAGGGTACAAGCCCATGCGTGGCTTTTAATAGCGGCGAGTCAAAAGCTTGATGTTGCTGTCAAAATGTTAAAACAGTTTGAAAATACTATGACTTTAGATGAACGTACTAAATCTCAAAATTATGCACAAAATATTTTTGAAAAACAGGGACGCGGTGATGAACCCATTTCTCCTGTCCCTTTAACAATCGTCGCTCCGACAATTGTTAATCCAACCGTGGAGGAAGGTAACCAGAATTCTGCTGCTGTGAATACACCATCTACAAAGAAAAGACGAGCTGGACGTATGATACGGCGGCGTTAAAATAAACAGAGGGGAAATAATGAAAAAATTATCAGTTTTAAAGGGGGCGCTATCTTTCCATATTGTAGATATTATGGGTGGTGTTTCTGGCGCTATTATTATCTTTTTTGCTTCGGACACTCAAGAAATCTTTTATCTTTTGGGAAAACCTTTTATTTATTTAACGCTTTTGTTGGTAACATTTTTATTTCGTTCAATGTCGTGGCTGTTGCTTTACAAAGGTGAAGAATATTATTTGAAGTCAACAATATATAAGTTTGTGCGTGACTACTTGCGTATAGTTATTGTTACGTTGTGCACGATTAGTGCCTATTTACTTTATGTTACTTTTATGTAAAAAAAAGTTTCATAAATTGGCCGATTTCTGAAGGAAGGATATCAATGCTAATGATGTTGTCTTGTAAAAAAGTTGTTGTAGGCGAGATAGCTTGAGATGATGCCTGTTTCGGGACCAGAGTATTAATGTAAGATTGATAACGTTCTACTATTCCATTATTTTTTGCCGTCATATGAATCACTCCAAATTGAAGTTTGTTTAGATTGGTTTTTGGATATGTTAGGTATGTTGTTAATAATTTATTTGGTGTATTTGAAAATGGATTATCAGATATTTCTTGGCCAAAACTTAAAGAAAATAATTGCTTTGATTGGATCTTTCCTTGAACGAAGTATTTGCCTGTTTTGGGAACAACTCGAAAAGTTAATTGTCCACTGAATTGTAAAACGGGAATATCCATAAGAACACAAGAAACTAATGGTTTTTTGAATAAATCTTTAACAGGTTGATAATCATTAAAAAGAGAAGTTAAAAATTCTGTACTTTTTTTTGCTAGAATATTTTCGATATGGATAGAAGCTTGTTTAAAATCGATTTTAATTTCATCAGGATTAGATAATAAAATTCTGGCTTCCTCTATAAAAATATTTTCATTAATTTGTATGTTTGAAATGAGAACACTTGAAGAAAATGTCGAAACATCAATGTGCTTGTAGTTTAATTGTTCAAAAAAAGTCATTTCTTTGATTTTTGAAGTCATGAGTACATTGTTTTTATTTCTTATAACAAAAGCGAAATAAACACTAATTAAGACACAAAAAAGACCAACTAAGGAATAAATGAATATATTTTTCACCGTAGAGTTTCCTTTAAAAAGAAACGACGAGCCGTCCCATATTTTTTTTCAATCAAGAAGGCAGAATCGTGAAAATCTTCACAATAATTTAATTCGCATGAATATTGTTTTGAAATGATAAATTTAGCCCCTGGCACGTGCCAAGAAATGCCGGATTTTTTCCTTTCTTGATTAGACAAAGGGGCAATAGATCCTTCTATGATAGCCCAACCAGCAGGTAAATCTTTGTCTAATAATATAGGAAATGGCCAATCGACCCAATTCGAAAAAGATTCAGTTTCTTTAATGTGAAAAATAAAAATTCCAGTTACTTGTTTTTTGGATAGAGTGGCAAGTTTTAAAGAATTTAACGGAATATTCATTTTTGTTTTCCCAAATAAAAAAGCGGGCCGGTCATCTTTTGGTATATTTTGCAATAAAGCGTATACACGCATTAATAATTGTTCCTTGCGGAGTTTGTTTTCATGTGTCAATAGAGAAGAATTAAAAGATTTTTCTTTGATTGTTTCCCACAAGCCATCCTTTAACTTTTCTAAATAAAAACGGGCAAAAATTTCTTTTTCGTAATTGATTTTGTCCGAAGCTTCAAAAATAATTTGAGAAACGTTAGGACAAATATTTGTCGCATAGCCTTTTATAACAGTGATTAAGTTTTGTACGGTTTCTTCTTGGTTAAAAAGGCGTTTTGAAGTTGTTAATGCAGTTATTTTAAAAGGATCGCATAAATTAAAATTTAAATATCCTTGTTTGCTTTTTTTAGACACCATGTGTCCAATATAAGTAATTTTTAATTGATCATCTGTTTGTATAAAATAAAAAGCCTTTTGGTTTAAATCATTAGTTACAGTGCGTTTTAAAACAAAAGAATTCAAAGATACATCACCAATGAAATAGCCTGATATAAAATATCCAGATAAAGTTTGTATTAAAGAACCTTGGCTATCTCTAATGTGTACTATGTGTTTCCCGTTGTTCAAACAAAAATTATCTGAAATGCTAATATTCCAATCATTTGGAATGGGGGCTGCCGACAAATAATGCAAAACGCACGCTTTATCTTTAGTAAGAATATCATATTCTTGAAATATAGTTTTTCTTATAGAATCTTTGCAAAAAAGATCAATAGGGCACGTAAAGCATGCTAACAAAGTACAAGTGAATAAAAATTTAAATCTCACTTAATTTCTTCCCCGTCCTGAATGCCCCACATGGCTTTTTTTAATAAATAGCCATCAATATTTTGAAATGAAACTTTGCAAAAATCTGATAAAGAAGAGCACTTATTTAATGTGACAATAATTTGTCCCCGAATGATGGCTAAAGCTAGGGAAACATTACTTTCTTTTCTATAAATGATATGCTCTTGATTAGGTAGGGTGATGGCTGTCCTTTTTTGGGAGAGCATTTTTTTATGCACCCAACCTTCCGTCCCATCAATATCACGAATTTTATACCAATATTCGAAGGTGTCAATAACTTCTATGGGTAAAAAAGCACGTTTATAAATCCAGTCGATCGGGAATCTTTCTCCTGGGCCTGTTCTTAAATTAACCTTGTCGCTTTTTAAAGAAGCAAAATAAGGGAAATCACTTTGCGCTATGGCATGAAATGAAAAGCATGCAAAGATAATGAAGTAAAGTATTTTAGATGTCACTTTTTCCCGTCTCCATCACTTAAGGAAGAAATAATCGATTTTTCCACTTCATCATCGGCAAAAGAAATAGGTGGTGGCGGAGGTAAGGGAACACTCTCTTTTTCTGGCGAGACAGGAGCGTATTTGTTATTCGGTTGTGTCGGAGTAATTTCTTTTGTTTCATCATATAAAAAAGGCGGTGCTTTTACAGATTCTAAATCTTCTAATATTTCAGATTCTGGGACAAGCGTTCTTGAAGAAATAGATGGTGGTAGAGGCACTGTTGTTGGAATAGGTGCATCTGCATTTTGAGTGATTTTACTCAACAAACTATCTCCTTTTTCATCGTCAGAATCTTCTGAAATAAAGTGTGGTAATGAAGGCGGTTGAACATCAAGGAAAGCATCTTCAGAATGTTCGTTTTTCAAATTTTTTGGAAAATCAACGACTTCCACCAATTTCTTGTCAGCTTCTTCTTGGATTTCTTTGATTTTTTCTGGTGTTAATTCCTCCAATAAAAAGGAGGGAATACTTGGCTCTTTAAAATTTTGATCTATGGAATCTATTTCTTCATCAATTGGTTGTAAGTCAGAAACTATAACTTCTGGTAAAGGAGGCACGTCTTCTTTTACATTTTTCTCCAAATCGGGTATGGTCGTTTCGACTAAAGGAGAAAAATCAATTTCTATTTTGCTGGATTTAACTTCTTCTATTGGTAATTCTTCCGATTCTGAAGATGGTTTTACTTTCTTTTCGTCTGTTTCTTGTATCTGTATGCTATCATCTTGTTCAAGAATTTCCTTTTCTTCAGGTGAAGAATTTCCTAAAATAGTAGAAGCATCTTTGTTTTCTTTGTCTTCAATAACTCTTTGCTCTGATTGTTTCGCAGGAATATTTGATTTAGATTTTTCTCCAGAATTCTTTTTAATTTCATCCCATTGAATGCGGAGTACTGGCAAAAAAACAAGTGTTGCTATCGGTTGCCCGCGTCGGATGATAACGGAAGAATGCCCCATGTTTTTGAGGACGACACATATTTCTGTGCGTGAAGATGCATCAATAGTGCAGGGGGCATTCAGAACCACAAATGGATTTTCTTCAGAAAAAGTTGGCAAAGAACGAATTTGGGCTTCAACTCCTAAAGGCAAAGCACATAAAAAACCCGTAGGAATAGTCAGAAAATCACCTGAAGCTATTTTTATAGGGTCAGCAATTGCAGCCATTAAAGTCAGCGTTGTCCCCAAACCATCTGCATACTTTGGCAGGGGGAGATCCAATGAATCTGGCAATCTAATAATAGGAATTTTTGGGAGCATGCGAAACCTTCCTTCCTTTATTCAACAGGGGGTGTTTGAGCGCCCCATAATTCTTCAATACTATAAAAAGAACGAGCTTTTGGATGGAAAATGTGCACAATAATATCTCCTAAATCTAAAATAATCCAATCGCTAGTTCCTTGTTTCCCTTCAATTCTTGTGGGAATTTTTTCTTGTTTTAATTTTTCAAATAGATTTGTCGCCAATGCATTAACTTGGCGCGAAGATAAACCAGAAGCAATAATAATATAATCAGCCAAAGACGTTTGGCCTCTCAAATTAATTGACATAATATTTTGGGCTTTTCCAGCATCTAAAATTTTGACAATCTTCTTTTGCAAAGCTTCAATTTTCAGCAATGTATTGCTTGAAGAAAGGATAGAAGACTTTTTAGATTTTTGGACTTTTGTTTTTTTAGAGGATGATGGGATTTTTTTTTGAACGCGATGAGGGGCCGTCGACTTTTTTTCCCCCGTTACTGGCATTTTTTTCTTTTGAATTAGCATCCTAATTCCCCTTTTTTTCTTTATGAATAGATAGGCTCGCAGTGCGCAAAACTTCTTTTAATCCAATTCCTGAGATACTAGAGATAATAAATATTTCTTTTTTTAAACTTTTTAAATCTTTTTTTATTTTTTGAATGTGCTCGGGTGTTAAAGCATCACACTTATTTATAGCAACAATTTCTGGTTTTTTATCTAAATTGCAACCATAATTTTTCAACTCGTGACGAATGGCACGATAGGCTTTTAAAGTATTATCTTGTGTCCCGTCAATTAAATGTATTAAAATAGAGCAACGTTCAATGTGTTTTAAGAACTTAATCCCCAATCCGATACCTTCGGATGCCCCCTCAATCAAGCCAGGGATATCCGCAAGTAAAATCTCTTTTCCATCGACAACGGCAACGCCTAAGTGGGGGTGCAAAGTTGTAAAAGGATAATCAGCAATCTTTGGTCTTGCTCTTGTGAGGGCTGTTAATAGAGTAGATTTTCCAGCATTTGGCATTCCGACAAGTCCAATATCGGCTACAAGTTTTAAACGAAGCCAAACGAACATTTCTTCTCCAGGAAGTCCCGCATCGGCCCGCCGCGGTGCTTGGTTTGTTGAGCTTTTGAAGGAATCATTGCCACGCCCCCCCATTCCGCCACGAGCGACAACAAAAGTTTGAGCATCTTGAGTTAAATCGACCAATGAAATTTCGCCAGAAGAATCTAAAATTTGTGTTCCAACGGGTACCTTTATAACCAAATCTTTTCCCCTAGCTCCTGTTCGATTACACCCAGCTCCAGGATGCCCATTTTGTGCAATGAAATGTTGTTGGTAACGAAAGTCGATAAGCGTATTTAAGTTGAGGACAGCTTGGAAAACAATATCTCCGCCTTTGCCTCCCATTCCCCCATCGGGGCCCCCAAATTCAATGTATTTTTCACGCCGGAAAGAGCAAGCTCCATTGCCTCCATTACCAGCTTTAATAAAGATTTTGGCTTGATCCAAAAATTTCATTTATTTCCTCTTTACACCATTCTTACATAGGGTACTCTAAAAAAAAATTGAAGGCAAGGAGTTTTTGCACAAATTTAACATAAAAAAAAAGAAGGGAAGCAATGCTTCCGCTCCTTTTTGTGAATAGTTTTTTGTTTGAACGTGAAGTTTAAGCTTGTTTCGCTACAACGCTAACATAAGTGCGATCATTTTTTGAATGTTTAAATTCAACAATGCCGTCTGCTGTTGCAAAAATAGTATGATCAACCCCTAACCCAACGTTTTCGCCTGGATGGTATTGTGTACCGCGCTGACGAATGATGATGTTTCCAGCAATAACTGCTTGACCACCAGCTTTTTTGACGCCTAAGCGCCGACCTTCAGAGTCGCGCCCGTTTCTTGTACTGCCGCCTGCTTTCTTATGAGCCATAATCCTCTCCTATAATCCTATACTTTGATTTCTTGAATTTTAACTACAGATAAATTTTGCTTATGCCCATTTTTTCTGCGATATCCTTGGCGACGGCGTTTTTTGAAAACAATAACTTTCTCTCCTCGAGATTGTTTAACAATTTCACCTATAACGACAGCACCTTCGATGAAGGGGGCTCCGACGCTGCCATCAACCATTAAAATCTCTTTAAACTCAACTTTTTCTCCGGCTTCACCTTTTACGCGCTCAATAACAATGACACTGTCTTTTGTTACTTTGTATTGCTTACCACCGGTTTTAATAACTGCGAACATATCCATCCTCTAAAGCTAAAATATAAAATTAAGAATGAACTTATACATTGAAAAAATGCCCTTGTCAATAAGAAAAGCAAAAAATCTTAAAATTTGACTTTAGAAAGAAGGCATGTTAAAAACTTATCCGAGATAGAATATGACAGAAAAACAACAAATACTTTCAGGGGTTCCGGAAGGATATGATGTCCTTATTTTAGAAAAATTGCTTCGAGTATACAAAATAGTGTATTACGTGGCAGTAAATGATATCTATAGGCAAAATTTAAAAGAATCACTTGCAACAATGTTTCCAGATATCAAAATTTTGGATTTCCCAGCATGGGATACTGTTCCATACGATAGAGTTTCTCCGAATTGCGATATTGAAGGGGAACGTTTAAACACGTTGTTTCAAATATCTCAAGAGCATAATTTTCAAATACCTACATTAATTTTGACCTCCGTAAGTGCCTGTTTACAAAAAGTACCTTCTGTTGATTTTTTTAAGGGGCGTGTATTCGATGTTTATAAAAATGGTATACTTGATGAAAAGGAATTACAAAGTTTTTTGTCTGCAAATGGCTATGTTAGAGTAACACAAGTGATAGGAAGAGGAGAATATGCTATTCGAGGTGGCATTATAGACGTTTATCCAGTGGGGACAGAATATCCTGTACGGTTAGATTTATTTGGAAATGAAGTGGATACGATCCGCACTTTTGAACCATTAACGCAAAAAACGATAGCAGATTGTAGTGGGTTTTCTATCCCTCCTATGTCAGAATTTGAAATGACAACGAATAGTATAGCTCTATTCAGAACGCAATATCGTGATTTATTTCCTTCGATACTTCATGATTCTCTTTATGAAAACGTCAGTCAGGGCATTAAAGTATCTGGATTAGAACATTGGATGCCTTTATTTTTTGAACAAATGTGCTGTTTGTTTGACTATGTGCCAAATGCCTTGATTGTAATGGGATTTGGAACTGATGATGCCCTGAAAGAGCGAATTGAACAAATAAAAGAGTACTATCAAGCGAGACTTTTAGCAGCTGAAAATAAGACGGATATGGAAATGGTATACCATCCGATTCCTATGGAAAGAATGTTTTTGAATGAAAAAACATTTGATGAAGCTTTAAAAACAAAAGAGGTCTTTTATTTTTCGCCGTTTGTGCTTCCCAATACAAAAGATATGGGAGGTAGAGTGAATGAAGGTTTTATTTCGACACAAGGGAAACAGAAAATTTTTGATAAACTTGCCTCTTATATTAAACAAAGGAAAGAAAAAGTTGTTATTGGCGCATTAACGTCAATTAGTTTGGACAGATTTATCAATATGTTGAAAGAAAAAGACGTTCGCTTAAGTCAAGCAATTTCTTGGGATGAAGCATTAAAAAAAACACCCTCCGTTATGCTTTTGCCAATAGATAAGGGTTTTAAAAGTCCAGAAGTAACTTTATTTACAGAAACGGATTTATTCGGGGAAAAAGCGGGATTGATTTCTCGCTATAAAAGGAAAAAAGAAAACTTTGTTGAAGACGTTTCTTGTCTATCAAAAGGGGATCTTGTCGTGCATATTAGTCATGGTATCGGTCGTTATGAAGGTTTGATGAGCCTTTCTGTTGGTAGCATAGTGCATGATTGTTTAATGGTTGTATATGCAGATGAAGACAAGTTATTTGTCCCTGTTGAAAATTTGGATGTTTTGACAAGATATGGTTCGGAAAATGCACAAGTCGTTTTAGATAAGTTAGGTGGCGTTGCTTGGGAAGCAAGAAAGACAAATATCAAAAAACGACTTTTGGATATGGCAAAACGTTTGGTAGAAATTGCTGCTGTCCGTGTGGCACAAAAGACAGAAAAGATTTCCCCTCCTGCTGGAATTTATAATGAATTTTGCGCACAATTTCCGTATGTTGAAACTCCAGATCAAATGCAATCAATTTATCATATTATAGAAGACTTTAAAAAAGGTTTTCCTATCGATCGTTTGGTTTGTGGTGATGTTGGTTTCGGAAAGACAGAGGTCGCTTTACGTGCAGCTTTTATTGCAGTGATGAATGGGTTACAAGTTGCCGTTATTGTTCCAACGACTTTATTAGCAAGACAGCATTATGATACTTTTGTGTCCAGATTTAAAGGTTTTCCAGTTAAAATTGGACGTCTGTCTCGGTTAGTGAACGAAAAAGAAAAAAAAATGACGAAGAAGGGATTGGAAGACGGCACAATTCAAATTGTTATTGGAACTCATGCAATTTTGTCAAAAAGTGTACAGTTCAAAAATTTAGGACTTTTAATTGTCGACGAAGAGCAGCATTTTGGAGTTGCTCACAAAGAAAAATTAAAAGAAATGAAGTCGGGGTTACACGTTATTACACTTACGGCAACTCCTATTCCAAGAACCTTGCAAATGTCTTTGACCGGCGTAAAGGATTTAAGTGTTATTGCAACTCCTCCAATAGATAGGATGAGTGTCAATACATTTGTCTTACCCTTTGACCCCATTATAATTAAAGATGCTTTGTTAAGAGAAAAAAACAGAGGAGGACAAACTTTTTATGTTTGTCCTAGAATTAGTGATATGCCTCTATTGTTGGAGAGATTGCATAGACTTGTTCCAGAAATTAAAATTGTATCGGCACATGGACAAATGTCTTCTACACAGCTTGAATTAATTATGAACGATTTTGCTGACAAGAAGTACGATGTTTTGCTTGTAACTTCTATTATCGAATCAGGTTTAGATATGCCGTCCGTCAATACAATTGTCGTCCATAAGGCGGATATGTTTGGATTGGCCAATCTGTATCAGTTAAGGGGGCGTGTTGGTCGTTCAAAAACGAAAGCTTATGCTTACCTTACAACAATTGAAGGAAAAAAATTAACGGATTCTGCACAAAAGCGGTTGTCTGTTTTACAAAGTTTAGATAATTTGGGGGCTGGTTTTACTTTAGCGAGTCATGATTTAGATATACGAGGCGCTGGCAATTTGTTAGGACAAGAACAGTCTGGACATATAAAAGAAGTTGGGGTTGAACTTTATCAAAAAATGTTAGAAGACGCAGTGGCTCAATTAAAGCAAAATCCAAATGCCCAAGACGCATCCGATAATTGGTCTCCCCAAGTTGGGTTGGGATTATGTGTCCTAATTCCAGAAAAATATCTGCCTGATTTAAATTTGCGAATGGAATTGTATTATCGTATAGCTAATATTGAGCAAGGTTCACAGTTGGAAGACATGTTCTTTGAATTAAAAGACCGTTTTGGAGAATTGCCAGAAGAAGTGATTAATTTATTGGAAACTGTCCGCGTTAAAATTTTATGTAAATCGGCTTTTGTTGAAAGGATAGATGCTTCCGAAAAGGGGATGACAATTTCTTTTCATAAAAACTTTTTCCCAAATCCTGTGGGGTTAGTCAATTTTATCAATGCTCAAATGGGGCTTGCGAAATTAAAGCCAGACAAACTAACAATAATTCGTTCTTGGCAAACACAAGAAGATAGAATTAATGGAGTTAAGAGGATTCTTGAGCTGTTTTCAAAATTAGCAAAGGGAAGCTAATCCTCCTTTTGTCTTAAATGCTTGGATCTAATAAGGCGTGTTAATAAAGATGTCCGCTCCAATTTTTTAAGTGTGTTGATAAGTTGGTTTTCCATTCTATGCCTTGTTTGAAACATAGTTCCCATTTTTAAAGGACGCAAGGCTGTGGAAGATTTTTTTTCTTTATGCTCAAGTGCATTCATAGCAATCGCATATATTTTTCTGACACGAATATTTTTTAAGGAAAAATTTAAAATAATTGGCTTGTGTGAAAAAATGTAATTCACCATTGTTTCTTTATCGTCATTACGCGATTCTGAATTTTTTGGGAACTCCCATAAGCCTTTTCTGTATAAAAAAGAAATTAATTTGAACTTTTTTAAAATGTTACTGGTGGTGACGGTTAGTAGCTGTGGTTGTTTTTTTATTCCGATTAGAAGAGATTCTCTTGTTAATCCTTCGTTTTTTAAATTTTGAAAAAGCATTTCAAATTTGACAAAAATAAGAGCTGGGTCTGAAAAAAACAAAGTGGGCTCTTTTAAAGCCATATTCATATAATCGTTAACTGATATATCTCCACCAAACGCCTTGCAAATTATACAACATTTGTCGAAAAAATTATCAATAGATATGCTACATAAATCCGGATTTTTTTGTAAGGCTCTGGAAAATGTGTCGATCGAAAAAAGGCTGTTTTTGAATTTGTCTTGAAAGGTAGAGATGCGTTCTTTAAATCGGAAAAAACTTCCATTTAAATCGGATGTTTGGAAGATGTATGAGCTCGTCTCATTTTTTAAAAGTTTTAAAATGACTTTTTTTGCATTAGGTTTTGAAACTTCACAACTCAACATGGAGGTGTATAGCACAGAAAGTTTTTTCAAAATATCTGCTTTTTCTTCTTCAGGAAAAGTAATGATTATATCTGAAAAAATATTGCTAACTTCAAGATTATCACAGTGTTTAGATCCCATTGTTTTCCCCATATAATAAAATATTATACACAAATATTGACAAAAAATCAAGTTTTTTTTGAACATAGAAGAAGATTATTTTCTTCCGAAAAGACGTTCTATATCAGATATTTTAAGTTCAATATAGGTTGGTCGTCCGTGGATACACTGTCCAGACGTTCCACAGGCTTCCATTTGACGCAATAAAGCATTCATTTCTTGGGCATCTAATTGTCTTCCTGCCCGTACAGATCCATGACAAGCCACTTTAGCACATAAAGCTTGGATTTTATCTTCTAACGCTATTGTTCGTCCATATTCTTTTAAAGTATCACAAATATCTTGAACAAGTTTTACAATATCTGTTTTGTCGAAAAATGCTGGAATCTCACGAACAATAACAGCATCTTGTCCAAAGGAATCAATGATAAAGCCCATTTTTTCTAAATCTTTTTTGAATCCTAAAATACGTTGAGTTTCTTCTTCGGATAGGGGAACAATTTGTGGAATAAGTAACAATTGTTTTTCTGCTTTCCCTTTCATGGACTGGCGAATTTTTTCATATATTAAGCGTTCATGCGCCGCATGTTGATCAATAATTATAATACTTTCTGACGTTTGCGAAATGATATAAGTGTTTAAAATTTGCGCTCGTGCTAGACCTAAAGGTGGAAAAGATTCAATTGTTTGTATCTCTTTTTGTTGTGATGACTTGATAACGTGGGCAGAAAAAGGTTCATTTAACTCTAAAAGATTTTGAGAATCAAACGAGGAGGCGATACTACGATAATTTATATTTTGTCTTTGTTTTATAAAAGGTTTTGAAAGAGTTGAGTGCCCTAAAGCCCCAATACCAATAGTTGTGGACGTTTTATGTCCAGATTCGTTTAATGCCGTTTTCAGCGTGCCCACGATAAGCCCACGAACGCAAGCAATGTCGCGAAAACGGACTTCGGATTTTGAAGGGTGAACATTGGCGTCGATGTCATGTGTAGGTAAAGTTAAAAACAAAACAACAACGGGGTGCCCTTCATGCCCCAAAAGCCCTTGGTAAGCTCCTTTAATGCACCCAAACAACATTTTATCTTTTATCCAACGACCATTTACGAATAAATATTGATTTGTGCTTGTCGCACGGGTGTAGGTTGGTAAACTAATAAATCCATCCAATTGAATTTCTTCATAAATACCATGTACAGGGATAGCATTATCTTGGAAAGATTTTCCCAAAACAGCATGAATACGCTCTAATATATTTTCTGTGGGGAAATACTTTATAATACATCGCTTTTCATCTGATAAAGAAAACATAATATGCGGATAAATCATTGCTAATTTATCGATAACTTCTTTGATATATGAACGTTCTGTTTGTTCGGATTTTAAGAATTTAAGGCGGGCAGGGGTAGCAAAGAATAAATCCTTTACTTCAATTTTTGTACCCTCGGACAAACTGGCAGGGCGAATATTATTCTTGTGTCTGCCTTCAACATTAATGCACCACGTTTCAGATGAACCTTTTTTGCGTGATGTGATGGTTAATCGAGCTACAGAACCAATGGATGGAAGTGCCTCACCTCTGAATCCTAAAAAGCGAATATCAAATAAATCGTTTTTAGGTAATTTTGAAGTGGCGTGCCGCTCAACGCATAAAGCCAATTCATCTTTGTCCATTCCTATGCCATTGTCTGTGACGGACAAATACGATTTTCCTCCATCTTGTAAAACAACTTCAATATGGGTTGCTTTAGCATCGATTGCATTTTCAACCAGTTCTTTAACAGCAAAAGCTGGCCGTTCGATGACTTCTCCTGCGGCGATTTGGTTAATTAGTGTTGGAGAAAGAAGTCGAATTGTCATTCGTTGTGAACACCCTTAATGTAATTAATCAAAGCATTTGTGGAACAATCGTGTGATGTAGTTTTTTTACCATCAGAAAGTTCTGGCAAAATCTTTTTAGCTAATGATTTTCCCAATTCAACCCCCCACTGATCAAAACTGTTAACATTCAAAATACAACCAACAGCAAAGACTTTATGTTCGTAGATGGCGATCAATCTTCCAAGATTTTTTGGTGTTAATTCGTTGATAATAATTGAATTACTAGGACGATTCCCTGGGAAAGTTCGAAAAGGAATTTGTGTTGCGTTTATTCCTTCATCTTTCGCTTCTTTTTCCGTTTTTCCTTTCATTAATGCTTCGGGTTGCGCTAAAGCATTCGCCAATAAAATATCATGATGAACACCCAATGGATTTAATGAATGAACGGGGACAATAAAATCGCACGGAATAAGGTGTGTCCCCTGATGAATTAATTGATAAAATGAATGTTGACCGTTTGTGCCGGCTTCGCCAAACAAAATAGCTCCTGTTGGATAAGAAACAACATCTCCTTTTTGCATATTGTATTTGCCATTACTTTCCATCTCTAATTGTTGCAAATATGCAGGAAGCTTACATAAATATTTATCATAAGGTAACACAGCAAATGTTTCAGCTTGATAAAAAACGTGATACCAAATACTCAATAACCCCAATATAACTTGAATGTTTTTGTGAAAGGGAGCCGTCCTAAAATGGATATCCATTTCATGAGCGCCCTGTAACATTTCTATAAAAGCATTATATCCAATAGAAATCATGATGGATAAGCCAATTGCAGACCATATAGAATATCTACCGCCAACAAAGTCCCAAAATTCGAACATATTTTGGGGATTTATTCCAAATTTCTCAACTTCGGCAGTATTCGTTGAAAGGGCTACAAAATGTTTTTTAACGGCCTTTTCACCTAAAGCGTTAATAACCCAATCACGCGCGCTTTTTGCGTTGACCATCGTTTCTTGTGTTGTAAAAGTTTTAGACGCAATTAAAAATAATGTTGTTTCGGGATTGCATTCTTTTAAAGTTTCAGAAATATCCGTCCCGTCAATATTGGAAACAAAGTGGAAGCGAATATGTGGAATTTTATATTTTTTTAAAGCCTCAACCACCATACAAGGACCTAAATCAGATCCTCCAATCCCAATATTTACTACGTCAGTTATCTTTTTCCCAGAAGCTCCTTTCCAGCGTCCCGTTCGAACAGAATCACTAAAAGTATGCATTTTTTCTAAAACCGCATTAATTTGTGGCATCACATCTTTCCCATCCACGATGACTGGCGTGTTGCTCAAATTGCGCAAAGCTGTGTGCAAAACAGGTCTGTTTTCGGTAAAGTTAATAGGTTGCCCTTTAAACATAGCTTCAATCATATTGTCCAGATGACTTTCTTTCGCTAAATTGATCAGCAAGGGCATTGTTTCGTCAGTAATACGATTCTTTGAATAATCGAATAATAATTCGTTTAATTGAACAGAAAATTTTTCAAAACGTAAAGCGTCGCACTCAAACATATTGCGCATTTGTAAGTGTTTGGTTGCTTTAAAATGTTTTTGTAAGGCTTTGAAAGCCTTTAAGTGTATTAGTGCCATAAAAAAAGCCTTTCTAATTTTGATCTTTTGTGTCATCTAATGGAGGACGGACTTCCCAATCAGGTGGCAATACAAGAGCTTGTTGTTGTTCTACTGTGCTTTCGTCTGGAGCTTTAAATACAGCACTTTTTATAGAGCATGCACATAAAAGAGCTAACAAACAAAGACAACACAAAATATTTTTCATTTTTTTCTCTCCTTTAAAAATAAAACATCAAAAACAATCAAAAATACTCCAAAACAAATCATCGAATCTGCAACATTAAAGGCAGGCCAATGATACGAATTAATATGGAAATCCAAAAAATCAATAACCGCTTGGTATCGAATTCGATCAATAATGTTACCTGTAGCTCCTGCTAAAACAAGAGAAAGAGCAAACTTAATCAATCTGTTTTTTTCTTTGAAAAAATAGTAAGCAATAAAGGAAGAAATCGTGATCCCTAACCCTGTTAATGCCCAAGGAGCCCAAGCGCTTTCCGAAGAAAGCAAAGAAAAGCTAACACCTCTGTTTAAAACAAAAACAAGGTTGAAAAATGATGTTACTTGGATAGGTAGAGTATTGGCAGCAATAATAATTCCTTTCGTGATTTGGTCTAGGGCAAGAACAATTGCAAAAACAAAATAAAAAACCATTTTAACTCCTTTTGTGTATGTTATAGCAATACATCACAAAAAAGTAAAGTAAATGCGAAAAACATTTTTATATTATGCAAAATAATATCAATAACCTGAACGATGAAAATAAAAAATGTTGCAATTTGGTAATAAAAAAGCTAGCCTAAGTCGAAAATAGCATGAGTGGGATCAAAATGAATATTTTTAATTCGTTGAAGTCAGAAGTCATTCACATCGTAGAGATGTTGTGTGCACGAGGAGAAATCCTCGAGGTTCCGGATATGCAAAAAATAACCGTTACACCAACTAAAGATTTATCGTTAGGTGATGCAACGACGAATGTAGCGATGGTTTTGGCAAAGCCACTTCAAATGAAATCATTAAAAATTGCTCGTCTTTTAGCCCCTGAATTGCAAAAGTTGCCGATTGTTGAAAAAATAGAAATAAGTGATTTAGGTTTTATTAATTTAAAATTTTCAAATGCTTTTTTATACCAACAATTGGATATGGTGTTGAAGCAAGGCTTAAATTATGGAGATTCGACGATTGGAAATGGTATTAGGGTGAATGTTGAATTCGGATCCATGGACCCGATAGAACCCATTCATATAGGACAAATAAGAGGATTGGTCTTTGGTGATTCCTTATCTTCTTTATTGCAAAAAACAGGCCATTTAGTGACGCGAGAATATTGCATCCATGATATGGGAACGCGTACAGATAAATTAGCATTGTCCGTATATTTGCATTATCGTGAAGCAATGGGAGAAGATATAGGGAAAATATCGGACGATTGCTATAACGAAAATTATTCCAAATCTATTGGGCAACGTATTGCGAAAATAGATGGTGGTGTGCATATGTCCATTCCATGGATTACTTGTCGTGAATATTTTAAGAGTGTCGCATGTCGCATGATGATGAAAACAATCAAAAAGGATGTGGGAAAACTTGGTATTCATTTTGACTTTTTTTGTTCTGAAAAAGAAATATCCAAATCAGGAGAATTTGAAAAAACCTTAAAACTGCTCAAAAAACAGAACTTGGTTTATGATGATATGGTGCCCACTCCTAAAAGTTTAAAATCCTCTAATGATTTGAAAAATCAAGAAATGACTTTCTTTAAATCGACACTTTTCGGTGATGAAACAGATCGGCCATTAAAACGATCGGATGGGACTTATACATACTTATTGCCCGATGTTACTTATCAATATGATAAACATCAAAGGGGGTTCCAAAAGTTGGTGGTTATATTGAACGAAAATTATGCGGGCAATCTTATTGCTCTTCAAAGTGCAATAAAAGCCATTACAAATAACAAAGCTAATATGGAATGTATGTTGGTTCGACGTGCAAAATTTTCAAATGATGATGCGTCTTTAAAGCCATCGATACCTTCAAAAGAGGGTATATGTCTATCGGATTTATTGAAAAGGACAGATAAAAGTGTTATTCGCTTTTCGATGTTGATAATGAAAAATAATAGCTCGTTGGATTTTAATTTAAATAAAGTGCAAGAAAAAAGCAAAGATAATGTAGTGTTTTATGTGCAATATGCTTGTGCACGGGCGTATTCTGTAGTGCATCGTGCAGAGCAAATGTTCGGCAAAAATATTTTAAATGAATTATATAAGGCAGATAAATCGTTATTGACAGAAAAGGCAGAATTAACAGTAATGCGTTTGCTTGCTTTATTTCCATATCGTGTTGAACAAGCTTCCATGGCATTTGATCCCTGCCGTATTGCTTGTTATCTGAGTGATTTGGCTTTTTCTTTTCATGCATTATTGAGCAAAGGTAGAAAAAATATACAAATGCGTTTCTTAGATGTGCAAAATAAAGAATTGTCAAAATCTAGTTTAGCCTTAATTCAAGGCGTTTTAACAGTCCTCGAATCGGGGATGAAAATATTAGGCGTTGTTCCGGCAAAGGAGATGTAAAATGACTGAAACAAATGAAGAAGAAAAATCAATATTAGAAGATGAGAATGAAGAACAAATATCAGAAGATTCGTTGGGTGTCCCTTATGATTTTAGAGCGGAATATAAGGAGAGAATTACAACAACGGTTCCTGAAACTCAAGAGATGGATAAACGATTTTCTTCTGTGCGATGGCATGCTATTGGTATAAGCATTTTAATAGGTGTGTTAATAGCTGTCTTAATCACTGTCTTTTTTTGGGACGGTAGAGATGAAAATTCGTCTCAACCATTAATGATTTCTGGAAACGATGAGCCCTTTAAGGAACGTCCCATAGAACCAGGTGGGATGAATATCCCGGATCAAGATAAGCTTGTTTATAAGCGGATGCGCACCGATGATATGGATACGAAAGTAGAAAAATTATTCTACGAAGAAGAATTGCCTGTTGAACCGCCGACTCCCGCTATCTCATCTACACAGGAAGGCCAAATTTTGGGCAATCCTATTTTTGTTCCAGAAACATCAGAGGATATAGAGCTTGAAGTTATTTCTGTGAAAGATAAGGGGTTAAAAATGGACATTCCTGAACAAGAACCAAAAGTCGATTCTACTCCTTCAAAAACAGAAAATAAAAAAATAACAAAGCCGACATCTAAAAAACTCGAAGATAAAAATATATTTTGGTATGTTCAGTTAATTTCTTTGCCATCTAAGGCAGGAGCGGAAAAAGCTTGGCCAAAGATATTGAAGGAACATTCCGTTCTTCTTTCTGGATTGCCTTATGACGTAAAGTCTACGCAAATCAAAGGGAAGGGGACTTTTTATCGTTTACGTGTGGGTAAGTTTGAAACAAAAGAAAAAGCGCAAACTTTATGCGCTAAATTAAAAGCACGCAAACAAGATTGTAGTTTGACAAAATAATAATGTTATGGAAAAGTGAATAAATGATTGAATTATTTCAATTAACAGCTTTTATTTTGCCTTTGTTTTTATCTATCATCTTGCATGAAATGGCACATGGATGGGTCGCTTTGAAATTAGGCGATAAAACTGCACAAAATGCAGGTCGTTTAACATTTAATCCTTTGACTCATGTAGATATTGTTGGAAGCATTATAGTACCAATACTTTTATTTATTAGTAAAACAGGATTCTTGTTCGGTTGGGCAAAGCCGATCCCTGTACGATTTGACCGGCTTCATCATCCCAAAAAGGATATGGGGTTGGTCGCTTTAGCAGGACCTTTAACAAATTTTGTTTTAGCAATGATTTGTGTTTTTGTTTTAAAAACTTTTTTTATGCAAGGTTTAAAAACGCTTGCTATGCAATGGATAGCAATGAATTTAGTTTGCGGAGTCATTATTAACGTGTCTTTATGTGTGTTTAATTTGTTGCCATTATTGCCATTGGATGGAGGTAGAATACTTGTTTCATTACTTCCTATGAAATGGTCTGTTGCTTTTTCTAAAACCGAACGTTATGGTTTTTTTGTTTTACTTATTTTACTGCTCGTTCTTCCTTTGTTGGGGGAAAAGATAGGTCAAGATTTTGATGTTATTCGATGGTACATGAATTGGATGGTTGGAGATATATTAAGTTTGATACAATTAACATAAGAAAGGAATAAAAATGGAAACTATTGAAGGTTTAGTCTTATTATTAGTCGTTTTGATTGTTTTTGGAGGTAGTCAAGTCCCCAAGCTTGTTCGCGCATTGCGTTCATCAAAACAATTGTTACTGATAGATGATAAAGACAATTTAGAATCGCAATTGAAAAAAATTTCTGAATATAAAACACAAGGAAAAAAGAACAAGCCAAAATCAACAAAGACAAAATCAGCTCAAAAGAATCGAAAAAAGAAATAGAAATCTTAAAATCAACTACGAATTATTTTGGAAAATTTGTCTAAAACTGCATTAACAAGCTTGATTTCTGCCCCATCATAAAAGGCGCGAGTGATGTCTACATATTCATTAATGATGATGGGGGCTTCTAAAGAAGGTTGTAAATAAAATTCGGCAATCCCAGTGCGTAGAATGTTTTGTAGCAAAAGTTCTATTCTTTCTTTGTCCCAATTTTCGGAAAAACTATTCAATATAATTTCATCAATTTGTGTTTTTTTGTTTTGAACGGTTTGGACAAGCTTTGAAAATAAATTACCGTCTGCTTCTACTATTTGGACAAAGCGTTCATTTCCTTTTTCGTCTTCAAAGATAAGTTCTCTTCCGATGTCTTTGGCCAAAAATTGATGAGTGATTTTTTCAATAGGTATGTCATTAAATTCTGAAGCATACAAAGCTTGAATTGCATTCAATCGAGCATTTGTGAACTTTTGTGTTTTCCGCATTATTTATTTTTCTTCCTTTAATAAAATACCAATAAAATCTTTAAAATCTTTTGTATTTGAAAAGTTCTTGTACACAGAAGCATACCTTATATAAGCAACTTTGTCCAGTTCTAAAAGAGAATTCATCACTAATTGACCAATATAAGTGCTTTGAGCTTCGGATTCTTCCATCGTTTCTAAGGTTCGTTGAATGGTGTTGACCAATCGTTCTACTTTATTCATATCAACGGGTCTTTTTCGCACAGCAACATAGATTGACTTAGCAAGTTTATTCCTATCAAAAGGAACGCATTCCCCGTTTTTCTTAATGACGGTTAATTCCCGTAATTGAATACGCTCAAATGTTGTAAAACGAAAGCCACAAGCAGGACAAATCCTTCGCCGACGGATGTAGGATCCATCTTCACTTGTTCTAGAATCTTTAACTTTACTTCCGTCTTTTTGGCAAAAAGGGCATCTCATTTTTCCTCCTTATAAATCGGAAAATTATGGCACAAAGATAGGGATTTTTCTTTGACAATGGTTTCAATGATATGGTTATCTGTTGGATGAAGGCATAGCCCATCAATAATATCACCAATCATTTCTCCAATATCTTCGAATTCGTGGATACCAAAGCCCCTCGTTGTTCCTGCTGGGGTTCCAATCCGTAAACCAGACGTCACACTTGGTTTTTCAGGATCTAATGGAACAGCATTTTTATTGCATGTGATATGGGATTTTTCTAAACTATCACAAACAACATTTCCAGTTAGATTCTGCGACCTTAAATCAATTAAAAGCAAATGCGTATCTGTCCCTTTTGAAACCATTTCAATTCCACGCATTTTTAAAGTTTTTTCTAATTGTTTTGCATTTTTAATGACTTGTTGAATGTAAACTTTAAATTCGGGTTGGAGTGCCTCTTTGAACGCCACTGCTTTTCCTGCAATAATATGCTCTAAGGGGCCTCCTTGTAAGCCTGGGAAAACTGCTGAATTAATTTTTTTTGCAATCTCTGCATTGTTCGTTAAAATCATACCCCCTCTAGGTCCTCTGAGAGTTTTATGCGTTGTTGTGGTAACAATGTCAGCGAATTCAATCGGATTAGGATATGCACCACCAGCAACTAACCCTGCAAAATGAGCCATATCAACCATTAAATACGCTCCGACTTTGTCCGCAATAGATTTAAAGCGTTTAAAATCAATAATACGTGCATACGCCGAACCACCTGCAATGATTAATTTAGGTTTGTTTTGAATGGCAAGAGTTTCAATTTGGTCGTAATCAATCAGCCCTGTGTCTTTTACAACACCATAAGATACAGCATTATAATAACGTCCAGAAGATGAAACTTTGCTTCCATGTGTTAGATGCCCCCCGCAATCAAGTTTCATTCCCATCAAAGTATCACGTGGCTGTAATAAAGCAAAATAAACACTTGCATTTGCTTGTGATCCAGAATGTGGTTGAACATTTGCGTAATCTGCATGAAATAAAGTTTTTGCGCGTTCGATGGCCAAGTTTTCTATTTCATCAATAAAATCACAACCGTGATAATATCGATGTCCAACATAGCCTTCTGCGTATTTATTAGTTAAAATAGAGCCCTGGGCCTCTAATACCGCTTTAGAAACGATATTTTCTGAGGCAATTAATTCGATATAGTCTTGTTGCCGATTAAGTTCTTGTTCGATGAAAGAATCTATCTGTGGGTCAGTATCTTTTAAAGACTGATTAAAAAAACGGGTTGTATCAAGTGGATGTGTGCATTGACAAATCATAAAGGTTCTCCTAACTTTTGAATACGTTTTTCGTGGCGGCCTCCTTCAAAAGGTGTATTTAAAAAAATATCTGTTATTTTTAAGGCCAAAGGAAACGAAGTTAAACGCCCGCCTAAACAAAGGACGTTTGCATTATTATGTAATCGCATTAATCTGGCAGATTCTTCACTATATCCAAGCCCCGCACGAATAAAAGGGTAACGGTTGGCAGCCATGCACATTCCCTCTCCTGAACCACAAACAAGAATGCCCCATATATTAGAATCTTGCTTTATTGCCGAAATCATTTGTTTCGCTTTATCTGGATAATCGACGGAATGTTCGCTGTCATTAACGCCAAAATCACAAATATGGTAGCCTTGTTTTTTTAAATGGCTTGATAATTCTTTTTTTAGGGCAAAGCCTGCATGATCAGAAGCAATTGCAACTTTTTTATCTTGCATTTTTTCATTTTTTCCTTTAGAAGTAAAACAACGCTTTATTGTAAAGGAAAAAAATGCAAATACAAGATATTTCACCACAAGATTTCAAGAAAAAGATTCAATCCTTTAAAACAATAGTGGGAATAGATTATGGCACAAAACGTATA
>CAZXTR010000013.1:0-22720 GCA_964643615.1 uncultured Lactobacillales bacterium
ATGAAAATAGCAAAAATTACAATTTTGTCAGTTTTGTCTCTGTTGCTTGTTTCTTTAGTGCAGGCGGAATTTTATGTTTCTGCAGGCCTTGGAAGTTTGCATAATACGGGAAGCTCTATAAAAAATGGTTTTGAATCGGATTATGATCAATCGTTGATGTATTCTTTGGCAGTTGGGTACGATTTGCCTTTTTTAGATATTGCGCGTGTGGAAGCCGAATATTTACACAATCGTGCGAAAATAGAAAGTGGAACAGGAAAAGTGACGTATGATGGTTTGATGGTGAATGGATATTTAGATATTCCATTTCCTGTCCCTTTGTTAACTCCTTACGTTGGCGTAGGTGTTGGGCCTGGACGATTTGAAGGCGAGAATTTGATGAGCTATCAAGGAATTATTGGTATTGACGCCGAAGTCTTCGTTGTCCCGGTAATTGGAAGTTTAGAATATCGCTATATGAAAACAAATCAAGACGCTAAAAGAGCTAATGAATCTTATAAATTTTATGCACATGCAGTTATGTTAAAATTAAGATACGAATTTTAATATATAAGTGGAAAGGAGAACCTTTGTGAAAAAATTTCTCATTAAATTTTTAGCTTTATTTATCAAAGACAAAGAGAAAAGAAAACTCTGGAGAAAAAACCATTTGATTCCAGATTGTATTCACTTGCTATGCAATTCATATATTATTAACCCCTTTTTTGGTTCATTGACGGATATTAAAATTGGCAAGTATGTCTCAATTGCACGAAATGTCACAATAGGTCCAGACAATCATCCAACAAACCTCCTATCAACCAGTCCATTTTCTTACAAAAGAAAACTAAATTCTTTAAAACCCAATTCAGTTCAAATAGGTCATGATGTATGGATTGGTACAAATGTTACAATATTAAAGGGAGTTCATATATCAACAGGAACAGTTGTGGGGGCAGGTGCTGTTTGTACACACGACACCCCTCCCTATTCTATAGTTGCTGGCGTTCCTGCAAGAGTGATTAAATACCGTTTTAACGAAGAATTAATTCAAAAGATTCTTAACTCAAAATGGTGGGATTTACCAAAGGCTATTGTTGAAAAACTTCCCGTAGAGAATGTAGAAGAATGCTGTAAAATAGCATCAAGATACTTGAAGAATATGAAAAAATAGCTAACAATAAATATTTCTGTAATAGTGCCTTGTTATAATTAAGGGAAATACATTTCTGAATGCTTAGACTCTATTCTATCTCAAACATTTAAAAACTATGAAGTCATAATTGTTAATGATGGTTCTACCAACGAATCACAACAAATCATTGAGCAGTATGTAAAAAATTTTTCACAAATTAAACTTGTCAATCAATGGGGGTAGGAAAATAAACGGGTATAAATAGGGGATAAATTATGTTGAGTGGTGAATTTATCTAGTCATTTTTAGCAATTTTTGCAATACATACCCTCTGGAAACTTTTTTACCCTTCTCTTTGACTTCTTTTATTCTTGCCTCTTTTTCTTTGGAATTCCAATGCTTATTCCCAACCACCATTGCCATCTTTTGTCCATACATCACCAAAATCGTCATCACTTTGGTGATACTCCTCATATAAGTGTTTGTCATCATAAAACCTAAAGATAGAGTTTTCATATTCATAATATGTGTAAAATAGAGTATCTTTAAAAATTGGAATTTGTGTAATTCCATTGGTATCATATTTCATTATTGAAGCCATAGTCATGGATAAATACGGGAAAATATTTTGTAAATTGTCAGTTTCGTCTATATATGCTGCCATGACTCTCCACAAAGGTTGATTATCCTTTGTTTTTGCTTGCATCGCTGCGGATTTGGTGAAGTTAGTATAAGTCACAGGAATATATCCTGTAATTCCATAATTATAATTTACATTTGTATTAGAACCGGTATTATTTATAGAACGAACACTGGTTTCCCCCATAATTGGTTTGTTATATGTAATTTGTTGTGGTTCTGAAATAGCGTAATGAAAGTCTATAAGACAATTTGCATTATTTTTAGATGATACAAGTTTTACCCCATGGTTTGTTAAGTCATTTTTTATTATTTTAAAAAACTTTTTAGATTCAATATTGTTTTTTTTGTTTGGAGTTAGATAGCAAGTATTATATTTAGAAACCTCTATTTCCGGATTAACTGCCGATACGGCAGATATATCTACCGTATTCCTCTGTCAATAGGGGTTGTACAAGCGGACAGTAATAACAAAAACAATACAAATAACTTATTCATAGAGACTCCTTGTGATGAATCGAATATAAATATAATAATTATTAAATTCAAGAAAAATTAAAAAGTTTGGTATCCTGGTGGTATCCCGACACGCTTTTTAACTAAAAATACTTAACTTGCTAGGTATGAAAAAACCCTTGTATAACAAGGGCTTATAAAATGGTGGGTGTGACAGGGATTGAACCTGTGACCCCTACCGTGTGAAGGTAATGCTCTCCCGCTGAGCTACACACCCAATTTCCCGACTCTTATACTGTATTCATGCTAATAAGTCAATGAAAATTAAGATGCTTTAAAATGAATTTTGTGAAGGTTATGTACGGCGTGTTTTTTAATAATGGCGATATGTCGCTTATTGATGTGAATAGTGCCGTTCTGATTAATGTTTTCTTATTTTTTAAAAGTGTAATTTATTGCTGTATTAAAAGAACCGGTGTTAGTAGAATTGGGAAATGCAATCTATTTTCTAACATAGAAAAATATCAATTAGTACATTCTCTGGAAACGAAAAAGAGGGGGAGCTTCCCCTCTTTTCCATCGTTATAAAACCAACCTTTTATTAATGACATCTTTTTAATTATTCTTTTTGTCGGTGTCTTCTTTTGGTTGCTCTTCTGAATTTTTTTCAGCCTTCTTTTTTGTCGTTTTCTTTTGCTTCAACTTTTCTTCAGAAGTTGTTTTTTCTTTTTTGGCATTTTTCAAAGCAATGCCCAAAATATCACCTAATGAGGCGCCCGAGTCTGTTGATCCAAATTCAGCTAACGCTTGTTTCTCTTCAGTGACTTCTCGAGCCTTAATTGACAAAGTAATTTTATGTGATTTATTGTCAATAGCAACGATTTTGGCATCTACTTTTTCTCCGACAGCAAAGCGTTCTGGTTTTTGTTCTGAACGTTCTTTTGCTAAATCGACCTTTTTAATAAAGCCCTTTATGTTGTTAATATTTACGCTAATGCCTGCGTCTTCAATGCCCGATACAATGGCCGTTACAACATCGCCTTTTTTCAAAGAATTTGTTGCATTTGCAAAAGGATCTTCTTGCAATTGTTTAACTCCAAGGCTTACGCGTTCTTTATCGACATCGACATCTAACACTTTAGCTTTGATGGTTTGTCCTTTCTTATATTCTTTGATGGCTTCTTCCCCAGATTTATCCCAAGATAAGTCGGACATGTGAATCATTCCATCAATTTCAGAATTTAATCCTAAGAACAGTCCAAATTCGGTAATATTACGAATTTCTCCTTCAATAATATCGCCAGTTTTGTGTGTTTCTGCGAAGACTTTCCATGGATTTTTTTGACATTGTTTGATGCCTAGGCTAATCCGACGTTTGTTTTGGTCTACTTCTAAAACAACAACATCAACTTCTTGACTTGTGGAAACAATTTTAGATGGGTGAATGTTCTTTTTCGTCCAACTCATTTCTGAAACGTGAACAAGACCTTCAATGCCTTGATCTAATTCAACAAAAGCACCATAATCTGTAATGTTGGTTACGCGTCCTTTTAAATGGGAATTTGCAGGATATCTAGTATTTACTCCTTCCCAAGGATCAACTTCCAACTGTTTCATTCCCAATGAAATACGTTGTGTTTCTGTGTTAAATTTAATGATTTGCACTTTTACATTTTGTCCAACAGAAAGAGCTTCGGAAGGATGATTAATCCGTTTCCAAGAAATGTCTGTGACGTGAAGTAATCCATCGACTCCGCCTAAATCAATAAATGCACCATAGTCTGTAATGTTTTTAACTACACCATCGACCACTTGCCCTTCGGATAGGTTTTTAATAATTTCAGAACGTTGCTCGGATCTGGATTCTTCTAAGACGGAACGCCGAGAAACAACAATATTGCCTCGCAATTTGTCCATCTTTAAAATTTGGAATGGTTGAGCAACGCCAATTAATGGTGTTGCGTCCCGAATAGGACGAACATCTACTTGGCTTCCTGGTAAAAAGGCAACAGCACCTTTTAAATCGACAGTAAAACCTCCCTTGACTCGGCCGAATATTGTCCCAATAACATGTTCGCCTTTTTCAAGAGATTTCTCTAAATCAGTCCAAGCTTCTTCGCGTTTTGCTTTTTCTCGGGAAAGGACAACTTGTCCGTCTTTATCTTCGTACTTGTCTACAAAAACATCAACTTTATCTCCTGCTTTTAAATTAGCAATTGAACCGAACTCACGCAATTCAATGCGTCCTTCGGATTTTAACCCAACATCTATAATAACAGAATTGTCGTTAATACTGATGATTGTTCCCTTGATAACAGAACCTTGTAAATGTTTTTGTTTGCCCATATATTCGTTTAAAAGAGCAGAAAAATCTTCCTTGCATACAGGTATTTCTGGAGTATTTGTTTGTTTAGTCATAAAAATTTATTCCTTTTCAATCAATATATGCCAATTGGTTGTGTCCAATGGTCTTTTAAAATTGTTTGCCTTTAATAAATTGAATGACGGTGGCAAATACGTCATTAGCAGTCATATCGGAAGTGTCTACGATTAAAGCGTCCGAAGCTGGCCTTAAAGGAGCAATAGTCCTGCGAGCATCTCGTTCGTCTCTTTCTTTGATTTCCGAAAGAATGGTGTCGTATATAGCATAAAATCCTTTTTCTTGCAACTCTTTTAATCGTCTTTGAGCACGGATTTCTGAAGAAGCCTTTAAAAACAGCTTGATTTCAGCCTCTGGACAAATATTCGTCCCAACATCTCTACCATCTAAAATTGCGCCATTAGCTTTGCTTCCGTCTTTCCGCACAGGGGAAAGAGCGAATCGGCGTTGAAAATTGAATAAAGCTTTTCTCACTCCTGGGATAGAAGATACTTTTGCTGCATAGGATGCCACTTGTTCATTGCGAAGCTTGGGATTGTTTTGCAAAAAGGGCATTTCTTCTATTTTTAAACTTTCTGCGGCAGTTTGAGCTAAAATTTCATTTTCTGGGTCTTGTCCTTTTTCCATTAAAATTAGTCCTACGGTTCTGTATAAAGCTCCTGTATCTAAGTAAGGGTAATGGAAATGTTGGGCCAAATGTATGGCTAAAGTCCCTTTACCAGATGCAGACGCACCATCGATTGTAATAATCATTTTGGTTTATTCCTTTATCGTTGATATCCATCGAAGATTATAAGCCTAAAAAAGAAAAACCCAAATTATTTGTGTACCTTTTTAAAAATTTTTAAAAATCTTGTTGACAAGTTTTTTATATCGTTGCATACGCATTCTTAAGAGTTTTTTTAATTAGGGAGGCTTATGTGGTAAAACCTGAATGGGGAAATAAAAGAAAATGTGTTGATTGTGGAACTTTTTTTTACGATATCCGTAAGGAAAGTTTTTCTTGTCCAAAGTGCGGACAACAATATACAAGCGCTGAATTTGCACAGGTGCATGCGAAGGCTGTGTTAAGAAATGTAAAAAAAATAAAAGGTTCTATTGGGGAAGACATGAATGAAGAAGAGCTTATTGAAACAGTCGTTAATGACGATTTATTTCAAGAAGAAGCTGAAGAAAGCGTTGATGTCTTAGAAGATGCTTCTGACTTGGGGGACGATAATCACGATATGGCAGAAGTATTTGACAATATTGGATCAAAACACGATGAAGAATGATATCCCCTCTTTGACAGGACACTTGACTGGAAAGTGTTTGATTTCAACGCCGGGAATGGCAGATCCTCGTTTCGAAAGGACAGTCGTTTATGTGTGTTCGTATTCCGAAAAAAAAGGTACGATAGGATTGGTTGTAAATAAGCCAGCTTCACGCATTGTCTTCGAAGATGTATTGAAACAAGTTAATCTACCATTGGGAGATAAACGAACTTATCCTGTTGTTTTGTCCGGAGGCCCTGTGCAAAGCATGCGTGGATTCGTTTTGCATTCATCGGAGTATGTTGGGTCCGAAACAACCGCAGTTAATCAAGGTTTTTCTATTACATCAACCGTGGATATTTTATCAGACATGGCACAAGGGAAAGGACCGAATCAAGCAATTCTTGCTTTGGGATGTTCGCGTTGGAACGCGGGTCAATTAGAAGCTGAAATAGCGGGCAATTCATGGTTGGTTATGACTCCATCAAATTCTTTGATATTTGATTGCCCCGCATCTCAAAAATGGGTGAAATCTTTGAATATCCTGGGAGTTAATCCGTCTATGTTGTCTATTACTCAAGGATTTGTTTAATGACTTTGGAAGAAGCTTATGTAAGCCGAAAAATAGGGCGCTTTGAAATGATGTACTTAGCTTTGCAATTAAGTGAGTTGCAAAAAAGCGGGCTGAACATTTTTTCATTTAAAGATGTGATTTGGGACAATGGAAGGTTTTCTTTTTTGCAAACTAAAAAAGCAAAACAAAAAGATATTCTTTTATCGTTCTCTTCTTTGTTGTTAGAGCTTTTTCAAATAACAGACATTAAAATGCTTTCCATTTTTATGAATCATTTTTTAGCATATCAAAATGATATTCGTTTTTTTGAATTTATACCAAAATGTCGCAAAAAACCACTTTTGATTGCTTGTGGTGGTTTGTCGGGAAGTGGCAAGTCACATGTTGCTCGTGAAATAGCACCACTTTTAACAAAGCCCTATGGCGCAATTGTTATTCGTGATGATATTGTGCGTAAACAGTTGCAAGGCGTATCTTTTGATACCGTTTTAGATGTTTCTTATTATACCTTACAAGAACAAAGAGTTTATCGGGAAATGTATAGGCAAGCAAAACGTGCTCTAATGATGGGACAAACGGTTGTTTTGGATGCTTTGTTTTATAATTCAAGAGAAAGAAAAAATACGGAAAAATTAAGCAAATATTGTGGGTGTCCCTTTTTGGGCATTTGGATGGACGCACCGATGAATGTGCGTCTGCAAAGAATTCAAAGTCGTTTAGAAAACCCCTCTGATGTCAAAACAGAACGTGACGTTATTCAACAATTAAAAGATGTGCGCACAGGGCGTATTACTTGGCCTGTTGTTTCTACAGATAAAGAGAGAGAAGAAGTTGTTTTTAGCGTCATGAAATTAATCAAAAAGTATTTGTATAAAAAACAAAATAATAAGATATGTAAAACTTTTTAAAAATTGTTTGCTTCTTTTAAAATTATCTTTATTTGATTTTCGTTCGCTTTTTAAGGAAGAAAAAAGGAAAAACGATTTT
Source organism: uncultured Lactobacillales bacterium (assembly GCA_964643615.1). Classification (GTDB taxonomy): domain Bacteria; phylum Pseudomonadota; class Alphaproteobacteria; order CAAHEQ01; family UBA3637; genus CAZXTR01. The sequence continues at coordinate 7,404 of CAZXTR010000013.1, forward strand.
TATTTGGTATGTGCAATAATAGAATTAATTATTGTTTTTTGTTTGGCTTCGACTATAGAAGTAACTTTTCCTATTAATAAAAGCAAAAGCGTGGTCGAGTGGTTAACTTTTTCTAAATTAAAGTATGCGATAATAAAAAAGGAAAGTTCTACTAAAAAATATGCTGATTTTAAGCAATATTTTCAAAACACTATAAGTTTTTCTTATTGTTTAAATGTATTTGTTTTGCCACTGTTGCAAGCCTACGTTCAACTTTTATGTTCTAGCTTTGTTTTGTTGAAGAAAAGCACATTGTAATAAGTAATGTACTTTTTTTATTGCATTATTGGGGGAAACTGTATTTTTCTTTTGATTTTTTATACAAAATGTGATAGCCCTCTACAATGCTTAGATTCGAAAAAAAGGATAAGATATGACGGAACATGAACCAGAAATAAAAACAGAAGTTCAAGAAAAAACAGAAAAACTTCTTACAAAATGGAAATCAAAAAGAGGCGCTTTAATTATGGCTCTTCATGAAGTGCAGGGGACGTTTGGTTATGTTCCGTGGGAAGCAATGGAAATTACAAGTAAGGAAATGGGCATACCTATGGCTCAAATTTATTCGGTTTTGACTTTTTACAATTACTTTAAATTAAAAGCACCAGGCAAAGTAATCATTTCAGCATGTGATGGGACGGCTTGTCATATTAAAGGGGCTCCAAGTGTGATTGAAGCGTTCGAAAAATATTTGAATTTAAAAAATGGCGAATCTACTGCGGATGGTTTGTTTCATCTGCAAATTGTCAGATGTTTGGGATGCTGTGGTTTGGCCCCCGTGGTTGTAATTAATGGAAAAACATATGGGCGCGTTGTTGCAACAGATGTACCAAGGATGATTTCTGAATGGCGAGAAAAATTTGAACAACAGGTTTAATGGAGAAAATAATGGTAGAGTTAACTCAAGAACAAATTGAAAAATTAAAGCAATTGGGCAGAACCCAAAAAGAAAACCTGTTGAAAATGGGGCAAGAATTTCAACAAGATGCCCAAAAATATGAGGCTTCCATTTATACATGTAATGCGACGGGTTGCCATTCTGGTGGTGCAGAGGATGTGATTTTAGCTTTCAAAGAATCGTTGGATACATTTGGTTTGCATGACAAAGTGCGCATGGTCGCGACAGGCTGTATGGGGTTATGTGCGTCTGGGCCTTTGGCACGCGTGGAAATCAAAGGGCGTGAACCATTTTTGTATAAACAAGTAACGTCAGACGTTGCAAGGTTGATTGTTTCCGAACATGTTGTTCCTGCTTTAAAACAAGATGCTTCTGCTCCATTGGTATTATCCCCATATTTAAAAGAAAAAGAATTATCTTTAAATTTGCCTTTCTTTACAAAACAAAAAAAGATTGTTTTGAAAAATTTGGGACATTCTGACCCCGAAAATTTGGGTGAGTATATAGCGAATGGAGGCTATCAAGCATTAATGAAGTGTTTGTTTATGTCTCGCGAAGATGTATTAAAAATTATTATCGATAGTGGTTTGCGTGGTCGTGGCGGCGGTGGATTTCCTACGGGGAAAAAATGGGAAATGTTGTCGAAATCTCCATTAATTGATGGGGAAAAGTTTATGGTGTGCAATGCTGACGAAGGTGACCCAGGGGCTTATATGGACTCTTGTATCCTTGGCGGAGGTTCCCATGCCGTATTAGAAGGCATGATGATTGGCGCTTATGCGACGGGGGCTACCAGTGGTTGGTTTTATATTCGTGCAGAGTATCCGCTTGCCATTCAACGTATGGAATTAGCAATTAAACAAGCAAAAAAATATGGCATTTTAGGTAAAAATATTTTTGGAAGCGATTTCAATTTTATGGCAGATATTCGTTATGGAGCAGGTGCATTCGTTTGTGGAGAAGAAACAGCATTGCTTGCTTCTATTGAAGGGAAAAGGGGAGCCCCTCATCCTCGGCCTCCATACCCAACACAAAAGGGGTTATTTGATAAACCAACGGCAATTAACAATGTTGAAACTTTGGCAAATATTGCGCCGATTATTTTAGGTGGTGCAGAATGGTTTCGGTCTATGGGAACAGAAACTTCTAAAGGGACAAAAGTTTTCGCATTAACTGGAAAAGTAAATCATTCTGGATTGGTAGAAGTTCCGATGGGGACAACCATTGGTGAAATGGTGAATGAAATTGGTGGTGGAACAAGCTCGGGACAACCCTTTAAGGCTGTTCAAACCGGAGGTCCTTCGGGGGGCGTTATTCCTGCGACTTTATTAGATACCCCTCTTTGTTATGAAGCGTTAAAACAAATGGGGTCGATGATGGGTTCTGGTGGCATGATTGTGATGGATGCAAACGATAGTATGGTTGAAATTGCTAAATTTTATTTGGGCTTTACGGTAGATGAATCTTGTGGCAAGTGTGCTCCTTGTCGTCTTGGAGGATATCAAATGTTGCAATTTGTTAAAAAAATTGCCGAAGGCAAAGGTTGTAAGAAAGATATGGACAAAATCGAAAAAATTGGACGTGCTATGAAAAAAGCTGCTTTGTGTGGATTAGGGCAAACGGCTCCCAATCCTGTGTTGTCAACGATGCGCTATTTCCCAGAAGAATATAATGCATTGTTAAATGCTGTTGGGCATAACGAGTGCAAACCGGAACCAATTCCCGAACCGATACCTGTTGGTTGTAATGTGAACTGCGTGAAAAAGTAAGGATAAAGGTGAATACAATGGTAAAATTAAAAATTGATGGTATTGATGTAGAAGTCGCGGCAGGAACAAGTCTTTTAGAAGCGGCACGTTCGGTGCAAGTAAATATTCCAACCTTATGTTATCATCCCGATTTGAAACCACACGCATCTTGTGGTTTATGTGTTGTTAAGGTAAATGGACGGACTTTGCGTTCTTGTTGTACGCCAGTGGAAGAGGGTATGAACGTCGTGACACGGGATCCTGAATTGGTAGAAACGCGTCGTACGGTCTTAGAATTAATGCTGTCGAATCATCCGAACGAATGTTTAACTTGTATTCGGAACAATAATTGCGAATTGCAATCGTTGGCATCCGACTTAGGTATTCCTTTTAACGAGTTTAAGAACATTACTAAATCAAGGGAAGAAAAACCAATTGATGACAGTACGAAATGTATAGTTCTTGATCCCAGAAAGTGCATTTTATGTGGTCGATGTGTAGAGGTTTGTCAAAATGTACAAAATGTGTGGGCGTTGTCTTTTTTGGATAGAAGTATTGATGCCCATGTTTCTCCTGCTTCAAATTTGCCATTGAATGATACCCCCTGCATTAAATGTGGCCAATGTACAGCACATTGCCCTACGGGGGCATTGTCTGAAAGAGATAACACTGAGGAAGTTTGGGGAATGTTGCAAAATTCAGATATTTATACGGTGGTTCAAATTGCTCCAGCTGTTCGTGTCGCCTTGGGGGAAGCTTTTGGTCTTGAACCTGGGGTAGTTACAACGGGGAAAATATATACTGCTTTGCATCGGTTGGGTTTTAACTCTGTTTTTGATACTAACTTTGGCGCAGATGTCACTATTATGGAAGAAGGCTCTGAATTTATTGAACGCTTTACTAAAGGCACAGGCGTTTTGCCTATGATTACCAGTTGTTGTCCAGCATGGGTGGATTATATGGAAAAGTTTTTCCCAGATATGATACCTCATTTTTCGACATGTAAATCTCCCCATGCCATTGTTGGCGCTTTGACAAAGACATACTACGCCGATAAAATAGGGAAAAATGCATCTGAAATGCGTGTGGTTTCCATTATGCCTTGTACGGCTAAAAAATTTGAAGTTGTGCGTTCAAAAGATATGTATTCAAGTGGTTTCCAAGATGTGGATGTGACTTTAACAACTCGCGAAATTGCTCGCATGATTAAACAAGCAGGGATTGATTTTGTCAATTTACCTGAAGAAAACGCAGACAGTCCTTTGGGTGATTATACCGGCGCTGCAACGGTTTTTGGATTTTCAGGCGGAGTTATGGAAGCTGCATTAAGAACGGTTCATTATATTGTAACAAAGAAAGAAATGCCCGAAGATGCTTTAGAAGTAAAACCTATTTTAGGCATTGATAAGGGGATTAAAGAAATGATTTTAAACTTAGCTGGAAAAGAAGTCCGCATCGCTGTAGCACATGGTGTCGGGCATGTTGAAGCTTTAATGAAACGTGTTCGTGAAGCGGAAGAAAAAGGCGAAGAACCTTTGTACCACTTTATTGAGGTGATGGCCTGTAAAGGCGGCTGTATTGGAGGTGGCGGACAACCTCGTGGTGTGACTAATGCGGTTCGTATGGAGCGCATGAAAGGTTTGATGAAAGACGATAAACAATCTAAATATCGTTGTTCTCATCAAAATCCGGATGTGCAAAAATTGTATCAAGAATTTTTAGGACAACCATTGGGAACGAAGTCGCATCATTTGTTACATACACATTATAAGGCTCGTCGATTATATAAAACGGAGAAAAAGTAATTTTTTATTAATTAAAAAGAAAGCTCTTCTGTTTAATCAGAGAGGGCTTTTTTTGTTGTTTGAAGTTAAAAACTTTCACAGTTTGTTAACTTATTGCCTTTATTATTCCTCTATAAGGAGAGGGGCTTTATGACGCCGTATTTGACAGGGTATCGTGTTTCTACGAAAAAAGTGAAAGCTGTTGCAGATGCAGAGCACTTCGTTCTTTGGCCGAATAAAAAGATCCCTACTGTTTCTCAAAAATTCAAAAAGCCCTGGCCTCATTCGTTGACGATATTGGCGGATTGTTTTACCGAAAAACGGTTAAAAAAACTTTTTTCTTTGCCTGTACAGAAAATTGTAGATGTTCAAGCAGTAGATGAATCGATTCATACCTTTTTACAAAATCAAAATGGGCGATTAAACAATTCTTTATCTTTTTTATTAACGTGCCCAGTGATGTATAAGTGTGATGTGGCGTTGTTGTTCGTTAACGCTTTAAAAAAACGTTTAAAGTTGTCCAAAAGCTTGGCGTCAGATGTTCATATAGCATTGCATGAAACAATTGTTAATGGGCTTATTCATGGTAATTTGCAAATTGGCAGTTCCTATCGTCAAGACGCACGTTCTTTCGTTGAATATAGTCGTGTTTTGCTTGAAAGATTGCAAAATCCAGATTTCGCCCGTAAGGGTATTTCTATTTCAGCGCGCTGGGATGCGAATAAGCTGTCTGTAAAAGTGCGTGACAATGGCGCGGGCTATATTATTCGCGATGACCAGTGTAATTATTCTTCAGAAACCCTGCGAAATAAATCAGGTCGGGGATTGTTGTTTATTGCAGGTATTGCCGATTCTTGTACGATTGATGATTTTGGCAGAGAAATAGATTTAACTTTTAAATTGGAACAAAAAAATTTGAAAGAAAAAAAATCTAATCCTTATACAAGAACTCGTGTTTCTAGTTTTTTCCGTGGAGAACGGCCTTCGATAGGTGAATGTCGTGTTTTGATTATTGAAGATAATTTATCTAACCAAACAATGTTACATCAATTGTTAAATGTCATTGGTATTAACATGGTGGAGTGTGCTTCTAATGGGATTGACGGTTTAAAAAAAGTCAAAGTCTTTAAGCCTGATTTGATTATTTTAGATATTACAATACCAAAAATGAATGGGTATGAAGTACTTTATCAGCTAAAAATGCATCTACAAACCCAAGATATTCCAGTGTTGATTGAAAGTGAAAGTGATACTCGAGAAGAAAGAGACAAGACTTTCAGTGCGGGAGCAACGGATTTTATTACAAAACCGATCAATCCATTGGAATTTTTTTCTCGCATTCGAGTCCATTTAGAAAATCGTATTTTTATTAAATATTTAGAAAAACAGTTGGCTCAAATTGATGAAGAATTGTCGTCAGCTCAAAAAATGCAAAGGACCATTTTGCCGTCTAATATGATGTTGAAAAATATTGAAAAACGATATCATATAGAAATTGCTCATTATTTTGAACCGTCTTCCAGATTGGGAGGCGATTTTTGGCAATTAATTCCTTTGTCTCAATCAAAATTAGCGATTTATATTTGTGATTTTTCTGGGCATGGAATGTCTTCAGCATTAAATACTTTTAGATTACATGCTTTGATGACGCAATTAGATCCTTTAAATATTGAGATTCCTGCCTCGGCGGTAGCAATGATGAATTTGCAATTGCTTTCTTTGTTGCCAAGAGGACAGTTTGCAACATTCTTTTTGGGCGTTATTGATTTTGAAAAAGATGAAATGATTTATTCTTCGGCGGGCATTCCTAACCCTTTTTTGATTACTGGCAAAAACAAAATAGAACTTTTAAGTTCTGAAGGCATGCCACTTGGAATAAGTAAACAAGCAATTTATCACAATTTGCAAGTTCCTTTTCCAAGAGGTGCAAAATTGGTTCTTTACAGTGATGCATTGACGGAATCGCTAGATGTTAATGGAAACCGTTCGGATGAGGCTGGTTTTGCAAATCTTGTTGCATCTCATTTAAATTTAAAAACCGCTAAAAGTATTGTATTAGCGGTGATGAACGATTTTAAAAAAAATTCCCCACCTCCGCTTTCAGATGATGTGACATTTGTTTTTTTGAAAAGAAAGGAGGGAAAATGATACGATTGTTTGTTCAAAGTCCTCTTTCTTTTGGTAATAGGGTTTCTTTAGGGAACAAACAAGTTCATTACTTGTTCCATGTTATGCGACAAAAGAAAGGGGATGAAATTGCTTTGTTTAACGGAAGCGATGGTCAATGGTCTGCACGTATTATTGATATTTCGAAATCTAAAGCGACATTAGAATGTTTTGAACAAACGCGCTCTCAAACGGACGAAAAGTTAAGTTCTGTTTGGCTTTGTTTTTCCCCTGTAAAAAAGGAAAATATGGATTTTATTGTACAAAAGGCGACTGAGTTGGGCGTTGAAGCTTTGTGTCCTGTTATAACGCATAGAACAGTGGGAAAGGCTAATATTTCTCGTATGAAATTGCAAGTGATTGAAGCCTCGGAGCAATGTGAAAGACTTTCTGTCCCAAAAGTTGCAGATGCTCGACTGTTGAATTCTTTTTTATCCTCTTTTCCAAAAGATAGGACCTTGTATTTTTTAAACGAAAGAAATGAGGGGCTTTGCCAACTGCATGTTGAAAAGAAAGTTGCCTTTTTGGTTGGACCAGAAGGAGGTTTTGATCAGGATGAATTACGATTGATAGATAAGCAAGGCTTTTCCGAAAGTATTCATTTTGGTCGGCGTATTTTAAGAGCAGAAACAGCATGTGTTGTTGCTTTAGCTTGTTATAATCAAACTTTATTGTGGAAAGTATAAATAAAAGTTGCAAAATAAAAAGGAATGGCTTAAAAATAATATGAAAATATAAAAAGGGTGTGCACGATGAAACATAAAATTAGTTTTTTGATCGCGTTTTTTATGGGGTTGTCTTGTTGTTCAAGTATTTGGGCTCAGGTTTCGGTGACTGACGCGGTATTAGTTTGTCGATCGCGACAATGCGCAGAAGCATCCCAAATGATGACTCGCGAATTCCTTTATAACCAATTGGGGTCGTTGTTGGAAAATAATATTGGAAAGTCTGTTTTGTTTTGTGATGCTGACCCTAATACGCATGTTTGTCTTAATTCATCATTAAATTTTGATGTGTTGACAGGTGTAACAAAAGGAGTCGTTGATATTCCTTCTGTGACATTGTTGGATGCAAAGGCATGTCCAGATTACAGTGGTTATACCTTCATTTTAGATTATAAAATTTCCGTTAATGAAATATATCCAGAATGTCAAGCTGGCTTGTCAAAAATGGCGATTGTAACGACAGATGACATTTCTATCGAAACCCCTGGATTTGAATGCCGATTTACGGAAAATGGGATTACCGCATTAAATGCGTCATATGAAATTGATTATATTGATTTTGATTATGGTATTTTAGGCGCGACTTATACACTTGCTGCAGGACAAGTGTCAAAGGGTGGAAAAACGGGATATATGTTAATTCGCTTTAAGAATATATCAAATGATATGAATGAACTCCGTGGAGGCGATTGTTCTGAATGTTCGGAAGGAGCGTCTCCTTTATGCCAATGTGAAGAAAAAGAACCAGAAGTCGTTGTCCAAGAAAAAGTAGTGAAGGAAACGGTAACAGAATACGAGGTAGCGCCTATAGAAGTTATCATTAAAACAAACGCTCCGATTGACGGAGCTCGGACACAGGATTTTAGGGTCAACGGAGTTGATGTGAAAAATGTACCAATTGTTGTGGATACAGCCGCACCTAGTATTGCTCCGAATGTAACGGAACAAAAAGAGATCCCCTATGGGCATGTTGAGGTAATGCCTCATCGATAATATTTATAAGTGAAGTGTAAAAAACCCTTTAACGGTTTTCCATTAAAGGGTTTTACTTTTGAAAGAGGGTAAAATGGTTGAAGTAATGACTTTAAAAAATCAAATTCGAATTGTAACAGATGAAATGTTGGATGTTGAAACCGTTTCTTTGGGTATTTGGGTTTGTGTCGGATCGCGGTATGAAGAAAAAGATATAAGCGGTATTTCTCATCTGTTGGAACATATGGTTTTTAAAGGGACAGCTTCTAGAACGGCATTGCAAATTGCTCAAAGCATTGAAAATGTTGGAGGGGTAATTAATGCCTATACGTCAAAAGATGTGACGGCTTATTATGTGAAGGTATTAAAGGAAGACGTGCTATTAGCGTTGGACGTTTTAATCGATATTTTTCAAAACTCTGTAATGAATGAAACGGAATTAAATCGCGAAAAAGGTGTTGTATTGCAAGAAATATCTCAAACATACGATGTCCCGGGGGATGCGGTGTTTGAATGTTTTTATGAAACGGCCTATCCAAATCAACCGATGGGACGCCCTATTTTGGGAAAGGGCCAAATAGTTCAATCATTGACTTCGGATGATTTGCTGTCTTATATGAAAAACGAATATACAACCCCGCGTGTTATCTTATCTGCAGCGGGAAAAATTAAACATACTTTTTTTGTCGAGCAGGTAGAACAAAGGTTGACAAAGTTAAATCCTTCTGGAGGACGTCAACGTTTGCCTGCAATTTACAAAGGGGGAGAGTTCGTTCAAAAAAAAGATATTGAACAGGTCAATTTAATACTTGGATTTAAAGGTTTTTCTTTAACAGATGAAGACTATTATGCACAAACACTATTGTCTACAATTTTGGGAGGCGGTATGTCTTCGCGCCTATTTCAAGAAATACGCGAAAAAAGAGGTCTAGTTTATTCAATATATTCATTTGCATCTGGTTATGCGGATACTGGTTTGTTCGGGGTTTTTGCCCAAACAGGGCAAAAAGAAGTGAAAGAACTTTTGCCTGTGGTTTGTGAAGAATTATTAAAGATATGCTCGATTTTGTCTGATGAAGAATTGGATCGTGCTAAGGCACAATTAAAAGCAATGATTTTAATGAAAAGAGAAAAAACTTCGGCGCGATGTGAATCTAATGCGCGTGATATGGCTATATATGGGCGGGTTGTTTCAAAAGATGAAATTTTACGTCGGATATCCGATCTTGATAAAACGAAAGTGCAATCAACGGCGTTCAAAATTTTTTCAACTCCCTTGACACTAGCGTGTCTTGGTCCAGTTGAAAACGTTTTGTCGTATGAAAAATTACAAAGCTATTTGAAAATATAAAATTTTGGAACCGATAAAATGCTTGTTTTTTTTTGAAAATAAACTATAAAGGTTAGTATGTCATTGTTACGATCAATTGCCACTGTTGGTGGCTTTACCATGCTTAGTCGGGTTGTTGGGTTTATCCGAGATGTTTTGATTGCTAAATTTTTGGGTGCAAGTATGTTGGCTGATGCGTTCTTTGTTGCTTGGCGTTTCCCAAATTTATTTAGAAGTTTGTTTGCAGAAGGAACTTTGAACGTTTCTTTTGTTCCTCTCTTTTCGAAAATATTAAAGGATGAAGGTGAAAGTAGAGCAAAAGTTTTTGCTAAAACGGCATTTAGTTTATTATTTTATGTTCTTCTTATTTTTACTATTGTGATGGAATTGGTCATGCCTTATGCTATGATTATTTTGGCGCCTGGATTTGATGCTATAGAGGGCAAAATAGAGGTGACAACAAGTTTAAGTCGTATTACTTTCCCATTTTTATTATTTGTATCTTTAGTTTCTCTGTTGGCTTGTGTCTTAAATTCTGTAGGTAAATTTGCTGCGGCTGCTTTTGCTCCGACCTTACTTAATGTTGTAATGATTTTTTCTTTATGCGCGTTGACCCCTTTTTTTGAAAATCCTGCATATGCTTTATCTTGGGGTGTTTTTTTTGCTGGGATTATTGAATTGTGTTTCCTTTTGATGAATATGAAAAAGAATGGATTTTTGTTCGGTTTATTCGGTCCGTTGAAAGTTATTAAAAATGTTTCAGAGGATATTCGTCTGTTGTTTAAAAGAATGTTACCTGGTATTTTTGGTTCAGGTGTTTATCAAATCAATTTATTTTTGGATACATTTTTTGTTTCTTTTGTTGGCGCCGGAGCTGTTTCTTGGTTAAACTATGCACATCATTTATTCCAATTACCTGTTGGTATTATTGGTGTTGCGATAGGGACGGCTTTGTTGCCTGTTTTATCGCGTCATGTTCATGCTGGAGATATAGACAAAGCTCGACATGAAATGAATAGGGGGTTAGAGGTTTCTTTATCTATGTCACTTGCATCTATGGAGGGATTGATAATATTGGCTGTCCCCATTATTTCTGTGTTGTTTGAACGAGGGGCATTTACTCGGGCAGAAACGTTGCCGACAGCAACAGCGTTGCAAGCATTTGCTGTTGGTTTACCTGCGTATATGATGACGAAGGCATTGGCACCGTTTTTTTATGCAAGAGGAGATACAAAAACACCTGTAAAAATTGCGACGGTTGGCCTTGTTATTAATGCAATTTTGTGCCTTATTTTTATGCAATTTTGGGGACATGTTGGCATTGCTTTGGCCACAGGTATTACAGTTTGGGTTAATGCTTTTCAATATATTTATTTATTGAAAAGGAAAGGTGATTTTGTTTTGGATTATTTGTTTTTATATCGGGCAAGATGTATTTTATTATCAACTTTTGTAATGGGTGTTGGACTTTTATGTGTTTATAAGGCTCTTATGTTGTTCTATCCAGATTGGATGTATTTCTCATGTTTTATTCCTTGTGCAATTTTACTTGCCTTGGTAGGATTAAGCATTATTTTATTCTTTGGTACATTGACAATGGTTGGAGGTATTCATTTGAACGTGTTTATTCAATTTATTTTAGGTAAAAAAGGATAATCAATGCACGTTTCTTTTTTAAAAATAAAAAAATATATATTTCAAATATTTATTAAAACTTTTTCTTGTTTTAAATTAAGATTTTTGAAAGCATTGTTTTATATTCGAACATCCTTCATAAAAGGGCTTTTACATTTGATAAGGCATCCGTATTTATCTGTTAAAAACTTTTGTAGATTTTGTTTAAAATGTTGGGAACGATTTTTAGTGACGGCATTCTTATGTCTTTTGATATTGTATCCTTTGCTTGCATTGATTTCTGAAAAAATTCATGATAATTCTGATTTTTCAGGGAAAGCAGTGGAAGCGGGACAAATGGAATCTTTTCAAACTGCGGCAGCTTTAATTGATCGAGAAGTCAACCAATATCAGTGGAAAGCGAACTTGCCGCCCATCTTTCCATCAGCTTTGTTGGATAATATGCCATCCTTTCAAATGGGTATTATTGAAGCATTATCTTTTTTTATAGGAGCCTATTCGGATGAAAAATTGCAACGCGCATCTGAGATGTTGACTTATTCTGGGCGGATTTGGTATGTGAATTTTTCATCCCATTTAAAACCGATGACTCCTGCACAACAATCCTATCGTCGAGCGCTTTCTTTGATAAAAGGTTATAACGAATCTTTAAAAGAAATTAGCCATCCTAAAACGGCTAAGGAGTTTGTTGCCGTTTTGGGTGCGATGCAACAAAGTTTGTATCTTTCTATTTTAAAATCTCAACAAAGAATAGAGTTGTCTGCACATCAATGGATTGACTTTGGTTCGGACAATGTATTTTATAAAACGAAGGGTAAGTTATATGTTAATGCTTTGCTTTTGAGAGATTTACAAGAAGATTATAAAGACTTTATTCATGATGTTGAAACTGAAGTTGCCTTAAATGAAGCTTTGAACACATTAACAAAAGCATATAATTATAACCCGTGGTTTATTTTAAATGGAAATCCTGATGGTTTTTTGGTTCCTTCGCACCTATCAACGCAAGCGTTTTATGCAATGCAAGCTAAAGAAGCTTTGGAAAACCTACAAAGTTTAGTTGAAGAAGAGGATGGCGATGATGATTAAAGATCCTTTGGAGGCAAAGGAAAGTTTAATCCGAAATATTTTGGAACTTCGTATTCGCCCCGTTTTGCAGGCGCATGGTGGAGATGTTCAATATGTGAAATATGAAAATGGTATTGTTTGGGTAGAATTGAAAGGTGCTTGTGATGGTTGTTCTCATGCTTTGGAAACATTAAAAAGGGATGTTCAACATTTTTTAAAATTAATTATTCCAGAAGTGGAGTCTGTGAAAGATATTCATTTAGAACGTTTGAATAAAAAGGATGATTAATGAAGCATTTTTTTATTATTTTAACTATTGTTTTATTTTTAGGCGGGTTATTTCAAATAGGGGTTTATTTTGGGAAAAAAAACGCATATGAACTACCTAAAAAAGTTTTATTTGTTCCTAAAAAAATAATTTCAAAAAATGTTGTTTTGACAAAAGAGCTTGTTTATCCCGTTTCAACGGAAGTGTTGCAAAAAATGGTATCTGAGCTTAATGCTCAATCTATTTCACCTGTTTTTGTTGCTAATTTCCCTTCTGATTTTATTGAGAAGGGAAACGAAGATTTGTTTATTCAGACGCTTTTACCTTTAATATTAGAAGAAAATGAAAAAATTGCGCAAGAAAGGGCTCGACTGTTACCTGTCGCGCATTTAAGGATGGCCGACAAGCCTTTAACAAAAGAACAAAGTCAATATTTAAGTTTTTTAATTACAAAATACGATGTTGGAAATTTTTCTCCAAAAAAACAAATTAAACAATTGTTGCTCCGAGTGGATAGGATTTCACCAGCTTTGGCTGTTGCTCAAGCTTTAGAATCAACTCAAAACGGAAAAGATTTAACTTCCATTTTTGGCATTTCGAAATGGAATAAAAATAATCAATTCGTGCCTGTTATTTATTCGGATTTACGGCAAGCCGTTTCTGACTATGCTTTGCATTTAAATAGTGTTTTTACGTATTTTAAATTTTGGGAGCTTCGGTCTTTGCACAGGGGATCAAGAAATCCTTTACAAGGGCGCGTTTTTTTGTCGGGATTAACGGCGTATAAATATAGAGATAATAACTATTTAAACCGATTAGACGGTATTTATACTCAAAAAAAATTGGATTATTTGGATGAAATTTTTTTAAAAAAGGAAATATAAAAAATGACTAAAAAAGCTAGAATATTAGCGCTTTTTGCTGGATTGCTAATAGGTTTTATTTTTATATGGGCTTCCGATGGTGGTGGTCCTATATTAAAAATGTTTATTCGGTGATTTTTTTGAAAATAGCAATTTCCTTTTTTTTAGTGTTTTTTATAATGGGGTTTACTTATCCCCATAAGGTGACGATCCAAACTTCACATGGTGATCATTTTTTGAATTTAGATAAAGCAGATACTCCCCAAAAAATGGAAAGAGGCTTAATGTTTCGTTCTTCAATGCCATCTAATTCAGGTATGGTTTTTTTTGATGACGTTCCTCGATTTTTTCGCATGTGGATGAAAAATACAGAAATTTCTTTGGATATGTTGTTTTTTGATGAAGGTGGAAAAATTATATATATCGTTGAAAAAACACAACCTTATAGCTTAGATATTATATCTACAGATATGTTGGCGAAAGGAGTTGTTGAATTAAATGCGGGGACCGTCCAATCTTTAGGTGTAAAAATTGGTGACAGATTTATTTTTGGAGATATATTAAATGAAACACCTTGAGCTATTGGATTATTTTGATGAAAAAGGTTTTTATCTTGGGAAGACAGATAGAACGACCATTCATCAGCAAGGGCTTTGGCACAAAACCTTTCATTGTTGGATTTTTGATGATAAACAAAATGTTCTGTTTCAATTGCGTTCGCATGACAATTTTACCTATCCAAATCAATTAGATATTTCAGCGGCCGGTCATATTAAATCAGGAGAGGATATCTCTGATGGCATGAGAGAATTGAAAGAAGAATTAGGTATAGATGTTCCATTCTCGCGACTTATTTCTTTAGGGGAGGTTGTTATTGATTCGAATCTTCAAAATAAAGAATTTGTATATATATATTTATTACGGCAAAACCAAAAATTAAAAGATTACAAACTACAAAGATCAGAATTGGATGGTGTTTTTTCTTTGAATGTTGATAGAGCTTTGGCTTTATTTGAAGGGCGTGTGCCTTTTGAGCATATTGATGGGTTGTCTTTTAATGTTGAAAATCATTTATCCTTAGATCATCGACGGGTGACTATTAAAAACTTTGTTTGTCATCCAAAAGAATATTATTTAAAGGTTTTTAGTGCTATAAAAATGCACTCTTCCCGTTAAAAAAGAGTGCATTTTCTGTGTTTGTTAATCGTTATTTCGTTACCGCGTTAATAAAAGGAATCGGAGCACTTCCGTACATATTTACAGGAAGAGCACCATTCCATTTTTGAACGGCTTCATATGCAACTAAGTTTTGATTTTGACTTAATGCTTGAGATCGAATGCGCATACTTTCTGCTTCGGCTTTTGCACTTAATATTTTTTGGTTTGCTTCTTCTTCAATCTGTTTTGTTTTATTCTTAGCCTTTATGGCGTCTTGCGTCGCAATTTGTTTTTCTTCGATTGCTTTTTCAAACAATGAAGAATAGTTAATGTCTTCTAACACAACGCTTTGGATTAAAATATGCGATGATTCTAGACTTGTTCTCAATATTTCTAATATGTCGTTCGTAGCCTTTTCACGATTTCCAACCAAAGCATCTGCTTCCCATTTTCCGATGACGTCTTTGACAGCACGTAAAATTTGAGGAACGATAACTTTATCTTTGTATCCAATCCCAATTTCTTTGTATAATAAATGGACTTGATCATCATTCAAACTGCAATTAACTGTCACTGTCAAATTGGCCTGTTGAACGTCTTTAGTGTATCCATATTCTGGAAACGGTTTTCGAGTTCTATCTCTTTTGCAACGGTAACTCCATC